>DATMUT010000034.1:0-5150 GCA_035563755.1 Novosphingobium sp. | reverse complement strand
CACCCGCGACATGGGGCCGTGGATTATTCTGGCCACGGTGCTGGTGCCGCTGGCCGTGGCGGCGGTGGCGCACCGGCTGCGCGCGCGCGGCGGGGTGGTGGCCGGCGGGCAGGGCGCATTGGCCGGCGTGCAGGCGCATCTTTACAGCGCGCTCATTGCGCCCCTCGAGGCGCTGGTGGCGCAGCGCGGCTGGTGGGTGCTCAGCCTGCTGGGCTTCATCCTGACCTATGCGCTGTGCTACAATATCTGGGCCAGCTTCGCCTATCCGTTCTACCTCGAGGCGATGCACTATACCAAGGACGAGGTGGCCTTCGCCTCCAAGATCTTCGGCATTTTCATGACGATGATCGGCATCAGCCTGGGTGGCTACCTGTTCACGCGGGTGGGGCGTTTTCCTACGGTGCTGCTGGGCGCGGTGCTGCCGCCGCTGGGCAACCTGCTCTATGCCGATCTGGCCGAGGGCGCGCATGTGATCGACGGCTTTGCCCATGTGCTACGCCTCGACCTGCTGGGGGTGGGGCGGCCGATGCTGCGGCTGCTGATCGCCATCTGCTACGAGAACATCTCGACCGGCCTCGCGCTGACGGCTTTCGTCGCCTACGTCTCCTCGATCGTCGACAAGCGCTATACCGCGATCCAGTATGCGCTGCTCTCGTCGCTGGTGTCGCTGGTCGGCACGCTGGGGCGCGGCGTTGCCGGCGAGGCGTTTGACAGGATGGGCTATGCGCCAGTGTTCCGCCTGACGGCGCTCACCGGGCTGGTCAGCGTGGTCTTCGTGCTGCTGGAATGGCTGCGCGCGCATCGCGAATCGGCGCGCAGCCAGCCGACTTCCTAGTCGGGGAATTCCTCGTTGCGCCGCAGCACATCGCCCGCCAGATAAAGCGAGCCGCAGATCAGCACGTCACCCTCGGGCGGGAGCGCGCGCAGGGCCTGCTCGACATCGGCGTGCGCGCTGATGGGCAGGTGGATGTGGTCGGCAAAATCGGCCGGCGTATGGGCGTCATGGCTGGGCGCGGGCACCACCGACACGCTGCGCAGATGGCCGGCCAGCGGGGCCAGAATGGCGCTCGGGTCCTTGTTGGCCAGCATGCCCAGAACCAGATGCACCGGCGCGCGATCTGCAAAGTGGCGGCCAATGGCCAGCCCTGCGTCGACATTGTGCCCGCCGTCCAGCCACACCTCGCGCCCCGGCGCCAGATCGGTCAGCGGCCCCTGGCCCAGCAATTGCAGACGGGCCGGCCAGCGCGCCGCGCGGATACCCTGCGCCATCGCCTCGGGCGAGACCTGCACACGCGACTGATGGCGCAGCAGCGCCACGGCCAGCGCCGCATTCTCGGCCTGATGCACGCCGGCCAGCATGGGCAGCGGCAGGTCGAGGCTGCCTTGCGCATCGCGATAGGCGATGGTCTGGCCAATATCGGCCCACCAGTCGCGCCCGTGCATGAACAGCGGCGCGCCCACGGCGGCGCATTGCGCCTCGACCTGTTGGCGCGCGATGTCGGGATAGGATTGCGTGACCATCGGTGCGCCCTTGCGCGCGATGCCGGCCTTTTCCCAGGCGATGCGGGCCAGCGGCTCTTGCGGCGCGCCTTCCTCGGGGCGCAGCAGGAAGCCTTCGTGGTCGATGCCAAGCGTGGCGATGCCGGTGGCGACGGGGCCGGGAATCACATTGGTCGCGTCCAGCCGCCCGCCAAGGCCCACCTCGATCACGCAGGCATCAGCAGGCGTGCGGGCAAAGGCCAGGAAGATCGCCGCCGTCGTCACCTCGAAGAAGGACGGCCCCAGATCCTCGCCCGCCTCATTGGCGTCGAGCACCTCGGCCAGCAGGTCGGCCAGCAGGTCGTCCCCGACCAGTTGCCCGTCGAGCCGGATGCGTTCGTTATAGCGGACCAGATGCGGCTTGGTGGCCGAATGCACCCGCAACCCCTGCGCCTCGAGCATGTGGCGCAGATAGGTGCAGGTCGAGCCCTTGCCGTTGGTGCCGGCCACATGGAACACGGGCGGCAGATGGTTCTGCGGATTGCCCAGCCGTTCCAGCAGCCCCTCGATAATCTCGAGGCCGAGCCGCCCCTGCGGCACCGACAATTGCCCCAGCCGGTCCAGCTGGCGCTGCACGCGGGGCGCGTCGGAAATGGCGAAGTCCTTCACCTTTGGGCATCCTCTCCCGGTGGGTGGGCCATGCGCGGCCCTTGCGTGGCGCTTATGCCGCCTTCGCGCCCAGATAGCCCAGCACCTGGGCCAGGGTTGCGCGCAGGTCGTGGCGCTTGACCACCATGTCGACCATGCCATGCTCGTGCAGATATTCCGCGCGTTGGAACCCTTCGGGCAGCTTTTCGCGGATCGTGTCCTGGATCACGCGCTGGCCGGCAAAGCCGATCAGGCAGTTCGGCTCGGCGATGTGGATGTCGCCCAGCATGGCGTAGGACGCGGTCACACCGCCCGTGGTCGGGTCGGTCAGCACGACGATATAAGGCAGACCGGCAGCATTGAGCCGGCGCACCGCCACCGTCGTCTTGGGCATCTGCATCAGGCTGAGGATACCCTCTTGCATGCGCGCGCCACCGGCCGCGGTGCAGATCACATAGGCGCATTTTTCCTTCAGCGCGCGGGTCGCCCCGGCCACAAAGGCCGCGCCCACCGCCATGCCCATCGACCCGCCCATGAAGCCGAAATCCTGCACGCCCAGCACCACCTTGTGCCCCTCGATCTTGCCAACCGCATTGGTCAGCGCGTCGGGGTGCGGATTGGCGGCGCGGGCGGCCTTCATGCGGTCGGGATATTTCTTGGTATCCCGGAACTTGAGGGGGTCTTCCTTGACCTTGGGCGTGGGGAGCACGGTAAAGCCGGGATCCAGCAGGTGTCCCATGCGCGCGTCGGTGCCGATGCGGCCATGATGGTCGCAGCGCGGGCAGACCGACAGGTTCGCCTCATAATCCTTGGTGAACAGCATCTCGCCGCAATTCTTGCATTTCACCCACAGATTGTCGGGCGTGACCTCCTTCTTGGCGGTCAGCGATGAGATCGAGTTACGTACTTTGTCGAGCCAGCTCATGCGTGCGCCTTAGCCTCGTGAACGGCCTGCGACAAGGCGGCGGTCAAGGCGCGCACGGGTTCGGCCGCGTTTGCGCCATGCTGGCCCACCAGTTCGACCAGCGCGCTGCCCACCACCACGCCATCGGCGTGCTGGGCAATGGCGGCGGCCTGCTCGGGCGTGCGCACGCCAAAACCCACCGCGATGGGCAGGTCGGTGCCGGCCCGAAGGTTTGCCACAGCCTGCGCGATCGAGTCGACCGCGGCCTGCTGCTTGCCGGTGATGCCGGCGACCGAGACGTAATACAGGAACCCGCTCGACCCTTCGAGCACGGCCGGAAGCCGGGCGGCATCGGTCGTGGGGGTGGCCAGGCGAATGAAGGCGACGCCAGCAGCGCGCAGGGCCGGGCCAAGCTCGGCGTCTTCCTCGCTGGGAATGTCGACGCAGATGATGCCGTCAACGCCCGCCTTGGCGCATTCAGCCGCGAACCAGTCGTCCCCGCGAATGGTCATGGGGTTGGCATAGCCCATCAGCACCAGCGGCGTTTCGGGGTGGCGCGCGCGGAATTCGGCGGCAATGCGCAGGATGTCGGCGGTTTTGGTGCCGGCCGCCAGGCTGCGCAGGTTGGCCGCCTGAATCGCCGGGCCATCGGCCATCGGATCGGTAAAGGGCATGCCCAGCTCGATCACATCGGCCCCGCCGGCCACCAGCGCATCAAGCACCGAGGCGGTTGCCTCGGGCGTCGGGTCGCCGCCGGTCACGAAGGTGACGAGGGCCGGGCGGCCCTTGGCGAAAGCGTTCTTCAGCCGGCTCACAGTTCGAACCCCAGATGGCCTGCCACGGTGAAAATGTCCTTGTCGCCCCGGCCCGAGACGTTGACGAGGATGATCCGGTCGCGCTCCATCGCGGGCGCCACCTCTTCGAGCGCGGCCAGCGCATGGGCGCTTTCGAGCGCGGGGATGATGCCCTCGAGCTTGCAGCACAGCTGGAACGCGTCGAGCGCCTGATCGTCGTTGATCGGCAGGTACTTCACCCGCTCGATGTCGTGCAGCCACGAATGCTCAGGCCCCACGCCCGGATAGTCCAGCCCCGCCGAGATCGAGTGTGCCTCGGTGATCTGGCCGTCCTCGTCCTGCAGCAGATAGGTCTTGTTGCCGTGCAGGATGCCTGGGCGCCCGCCGGTCATGCTGGCCGCGTGCTGCTCGGTGTCAACGCCATGGCCACCCGCCTCGACGCCGATCATCGCCACGTCTGCATCGTCGAGGAAGGGGTGGAACAGGCCGATGGCGTTCGACCCGCCGCCCACCGCCGCGATCAGCAGGTCGGGCAGGCGGCTGGTGCGCGAGAGCATCTGCGCGCGCGCTTCCTTGCCGATCACGCTCTGAAAGTCGCGGACCAGTTCGGGATAGGGGTGCGGGCCGGCGGCGGTGCCGATGATGTAGAACGTGTCATGCACATTCGCTACCCAGTCGCGCAGGGCCTCGTTCATCGCGTCCTTCAGCGTCTTGGCGCCCGATTCGACCGGGATCACCTCGGCGCCCAGCAGCTTCATGCGGAACACGTTGGGCTTCTGCCGCTCGACGTCGAGCGCGCCCATGTAGATGACGCAAGGCAGGCCAAAGCGCGCGCAAACGGTGGCCGTGGCCACGCCATGCTGGCCAGCGCCCGTTTCGGCGATGATGCGGGTCTTGCCCATGCGGATGGCCAGCAGGATCTGGCCGATGCAATTGTTGATCTTGTGCGCGCCGGTGTGGTTCAGCTCCTCGCGCTTGAACCAGATCTGCGCGCCGTTCTCGCTCTTGCCGGCAGCGGCTGCCTTGGCACGATAGTGCTCGGTCAGGCGCGGGGCGTAGTAGAGCGGGCTGGGCCGCCCCACGTAATGCTCGAGCAGGTCGTCAAACTCTGCCTTGAACGCCGGATCGGCCTTGGCGCGATTGTACTCGGCCTCCAGGTCCAGGATCAGCGGCATGAGCGTTTCGGCAACATAGCGCCCGCCGAACTGGCCGAAATGGCCTCGCGAGTCGGGCTGGTTGCGCAGCGAATTGGGCGTTGCGGTCGTGGCGTTCATAGTGGTCAAGCGCCTGCCAGATGGGCGCGGTCCTGTCCAGCCTCACGATGG
>DATMUT010000033.1:0-3215 GCA_035563755.1 Novosphingobium sp. | reverse complement strand
GAGCCTCGCCAACAGGTCAATGGCGTTCAAGACCTTCCCGGCCGCACCGCGTAAACACCTTATCCGGCAAGTTTGAAACCAGATGCGCAAGATCTGGCCCGCAAGGCGATCGCCTTGTGGGGATGGCTGCCTGCGTTCCGCGCATACGTCACATCTTTTCAATTCAATCGAACAATTTCGACGATTTTATCTGCCTTTTTGGAAAGCGATATTCGCCGCAAAAGACCCTCACAGGGCAACAAGGCCTTTCAACAGGAGACCGCAGATGACTTCCCCCGCGACCCCCATCGCTACGGCAACCCCCGGTAAATCGCTTGTTTCGCCCGATAATCACGCGCTCATCCTCATCGACTTCCAGTCGCAGATGAGCTTTGCCACCAAGTCGATCGCCCCTGAACTGCTGCGCAACAATGCGGCCCTCATCTCGCGCGGCGCCAAGTCGTTCAACGTGCCCACCATCCTGACGACGGTGGCCGAAAAGAGCTTCTCGGGCCCCATGTTCGACGAGATTACCGAGGCCTTCGAGGGGCAGGCGATGCTCGATCGCACCTCGATGAACACCTGGGAAGATGAAGCGGTGATCGCGCAGGTCAACCGCATCGGCAAGCAGCGCATCGTGTTCGCCGGCCTGTGGACGTCGGTGTGCATCGTCGGCCCGGTCGCCTCGGCCATCGATCAGGGCTTTGAGGCCTACATCATCACCGACGCCTGCGGCGACATCTCGACCGAGGCGCACGAGCGTGCGGTTGAGCGCATGATCCAGCTGGGCGCCGTGCCGATGACCTCGCTCCAGTACCTGCTCGAACTGCAGCGCGACTGGGCCCGCACCGAAACCTATGACAGCACCACTGGCATCGCCGCCAAGTGGGGCGGCGCCTATGGCCTTGGCATCAAATACGCCAAGACCATGTTCGGCGCATCCGAAGGCGGTCACTGACCGTCACGCCTGGGGCCGCCGGCCCAAATCCCCCCCGTCCCCCACGACGGCCGGCGGCCCCGTTTTTTACTCACATCAAGGGAACAGCATCATGGCCTACGTGACCACGCCCGATGGCGTCGAGATCTTCTACAAGGACTGGGGCCCCAAAGACGCCCAGCCCATCGTCTTCCACCACGGCTGGCCGCTCTCGTCCGACGACTGGGATGCGCAGATGCTGTTCTTCCTCTCGCACGGCTATCGCGTTGTGGCGCATGACCGGCGCGGTCACGGCCGCTCGGCGCAGGTGAGCGAGGGCCATGACATGGACCATTACGCCGCCGATGCCGCCGCCGTGATGGCCTACCTTGACCTGCGCAATGCGGTCCACATCGGCCACTCCACGGGCGGCGGCGAAGTGGCGGCCTATGTTGCCCGCTATGGCATCCCGCAGGGCCGCGTGGCCAAGGCGGTGCTGGTGAGCGCGGTGCCCCCCATCATGCTGGCGACCGAGCGCTATCCCGGCGGTCTGCCGATCGAGGTGTTCGACGGTTTTCGCGCCGGCCTTGCCGCCAACCGCGCGCAGTTCTTCCGCGATGTGCCCGCTGGCCCCTTCTATGGCTTCAACCGCGAAGGCGTGGCGCCCATCGAGGGCGTGATCGACAACTGGTGGCGCCAGGGCATGATGGGCAGCGCCAAGGCGCATTACGAGGGCATCAAGGCCTTTTCCGAAACCGACCAGACCGACGATCTGAAGGCCATGACCGTGCCCACGCTGGTGCTGCATGGCGATGACGACCAGGTCGTGCCTTACCGCAATGCAGGCGTTTTGCAGGCGCAGATCCTGCCCGATGCGACGCTGCGTATCTACGAGGGCTTCTCGCACGGGATGCTCACGGTCAACGCCGACATCATCAACCCCGACCTGCTCGCCTTCGTGCGCGCCTGAACCGACCCGCGCCAGGGAGACACACGATGAAAGCCTACCTTCTCTCGCTTGCCGCCGGTTTGCTGGTGGGCGTTGTCTACAGCCTCCTTGGCGTGCGTTCGCCAGCCCCGCCGATGATCGCGCTGGTCGGGCTGCTGGGCATCCTGTTTGGCGAGCAGATCGTGCCGCTTGCGAGCCGCATCCTGACGCGCGACCACGTTGCCCACTTCGTGAGCACCAATTGCCGCGAGCACATTCTGGGCCAGCTGCCCGGCGGCCCGGCCAAACACGACGAAAACGCCTGACCCGCCCCCGGCAAAGGAGCAAGACATGACCGATACCCTCATCATCAACGCCAAGGTCACCACGCTCGACCGCGAGAACCCGGTGGCCGAGGCGGTGGTCATCCGCGATGGCAAATTCCTTGTGGTGGGCAGCCAGGCGCAGGCGCGCGAGGCGGCAGCCCCCGATGCGACCATTATCGACGCGCAGGGGCGCCGCATGATCCCCGGCCTCATCGACAGCCACATGCACATCATTCGCGGCGGCCTGAACTTCAACATGGAACTGCGCTGGGACGGCGTGCCCACGCTGGCCGATGCGATGGCGATGCTCAAGGCTCAGGTCGATCGCACGCCCGCGCCGCAATGGGTCCGCGTGGTGGGCGGCTTTACCGAGCACCAGTTTGCCGAAAAGCGCCTGCCAACAATTGCCGAGCTGAATGCGGTGGCGCCCGATACGCCGGTTTTCATCCTGCACCTGTATGACCGCGCGCTGCTCAATGCCGCCGCGCTGCGGGTGGTGGGTTACACCAAGGACACGCCCAACCCGCCCGGCGGCGAGATCGTGCGCGATGCGGCCGGTAATCCCACCGGCCTGCTGCTGGCCCAGCCCAACGCCACGATCCTTTATTCCACGCTGGCCAAGGGGCCAAAGCTGCCGCCCGAATATCAGGTCAACTCGACCCGCCATTTCATGCGCGAGGTCAATGCGCTGGGCGTGACGGGGGTGATCGATGCCGGCGGCGGCTTCCAGAACTATCCCGACGATTACGAGATCATCGAGAAGCTGCACAAGGACGATCAGCTGACGGTGCGCATCAGCTACAACCTGTTCACGCAAAAGCCCAAGGAGGAGCTGGCCGATTTCGCCGGATGGGCCAAGCAGGTGACGCCGGGCCAGGGCGATGACACCTATCGCCACAATGGCGCGGGCGAGATGCTGGTCTATTCCGCCGCCGACTTCGAGGACTTTCGCCAGCCCCGCCCCGACATGCCCGAAAGCATGGAGGGCGACCTCGAGCCGGTCATCCGCCTGCTGGCCGAGAACCGCTGGCCCTGGCGCCTGCACGCCACCTATGACGAGACGATC
>DATMUT010000032.1:0-4626 GCA_035563755.1 Novosphingobium sp. | reverse complement strand
TTGCCCCGCGAACTGCCCGCAATGCCGGTGTAGCTCGTCGGGCTGCTTTCAACCTGCTTAGCGATCGATAGGCCAAGCGCCGAGGTATCAACTGTCGGTCGGTTGGGATTGGTGACAATGGCATAGGGCTGCGAGGTCACCGCTGCGACCGCGCCATCGCCGGCAAGGCTGTTGGGGTTCGACAGATATTGGCCCTGCGGCAGATCGGCGCCGCCATAGCCCGGCACGGCATTGGGCGCGGATTGGCTGGTGACATTGCCAGTAACCTGGCCCTGCAACTGGCTGGCAATCGCGCTGGCCGTGGCCTTGGGGGCGACGGTCTGCGCGGCAAGCGGTGTGCTGCCCAGCAGGGCCGCGGCGACCACTGCGCTGGACGCCATTCCCCGAAGGAGGATCGAGCGCACCTTCATGGCACGCGCTCCAGATTGGCCAGCGCTGTTCTTGCCACTGGCGCACCGGGGCCGCGACCCTGCGCGATCGTTTCGAGCGCGAAATGCGTCGTCACATTACCGGCGATGCGGTCATAGGGGGTGGGCTTGCTGGCGCAGTCCTCGCCTGAGCAAAGATCAAAGCTGGACGATGCCGCCACATAGGTCGGCACCGCCTCGATGCCATAGGCCCGGAAGAGCCGGGGATCGATGCTGACATGGGCGCCAGACGTATCGCCGATGGCCTCATGCAGCGCGGCCATGAAGGGCCTGGGGCCACCGGGCGAGAAGCCGCGAAAAACCACCATGCCGCCCGCCTTGGAAACATCGGTGATCATGCGCTTCAAAGATTCAGGCGGCATCGACAGGCTGGCAAAGGCAATGAGCATCGGGGCGGATTGCGGTGATGGCGCCATGCTGTGGCCCGCGTCCGCGACTAGCGCATCGAGATCGACCGGATTGCCGGTCGGGTTCGCCTTGGCCCGCGCAGCCGCCTCGGCCTTCACCTTTGTCTGCGAACCCTCGACCAGTGCGGCCATGTCGTCGGCCAGATCAGCGTTGGCCTCAGCCTGATGGCCAAGCACCTGGTCGACGAATTGACCCAGATTGCGGGCGTGAGCCTGCGCCGCCTTGTTGATGGCATCGAGATCGAGCCCATCAACTTGGCTATGCGCCAGCACGGTGCCGACACCGCCGAGGGCGACCAACGAGCCGAGAAGCAGGAGAGATTTGCGCATCTTTGACCCTCCCGTCAGAACGCGCAGCAATTGCGCTTGCGCCAAAGGAGATAGCCCACGTCCTCGCCCACCACCGGATAGGTGTGGGAAGTGAGCTGGACGGCGGTCGATCCACCGGGCGGTTGGCAGGCGTAGCGGCCGGTGGTGGCGGCCACGGGATTGACCATTTGCAGCCGGTATTGCTGCTTGCGCATGATCGGCATGATGTATTTGCCGCAGAGGCCCTGGTCGCCCATCGTGCCCCAGGCGAGCGCTGTGCGGTGCATCTTGAAAACCATGCGCTCGGCCGCGAGCCGCATCGACTGGTCCATCGTGTCGCTGTTTCCGATGTTGCCGGTCATGGGGTACATCGAGCCATTGCAGCCAGCGCACCAGAAGAGCTGGTCGAGCGGCAAGGCGGCAGTGGCGGCGACGCAATCGGCGGCGCAAGCGACTTGCGCCAGCGGAAAGTCGAAGACCACCGTCTCGGGATAGACCAGCGCGGCCAGCGTATCGTCGTTCCAGGTCGGATCGATCTCGGTCATATAGGCCAGATCGAAGGAGGCGGATTCAAAGCAGATGAAATCGCCCAGCAGTTCGAGCAGATAGAACAGCGGATAGACGTAATAATGCGCCTGATACTGGGCAGACATCTGGGTGTTCCCGCCCTTCTGCGAGGGAGCCGAAACGTGGCCGTTGCCGACATACATGCCGGGGTTGATCGTCAGCCCGCCAAGGTTGGGGAAACAGAAGGGCTTGGTCGTCACATCGATCAAACGCACCGGTTCCCAGAAGCCGAACGACAGGCCCGGCCGGATCCCGCACAGGCAGACCGGCAGGCTGGGGTTTGAAGGATCGGGCTTGTCGCTTGGCCAGAGGTCGAAGCCGCCGATCGAGAGCGGGAAGAAACAATCCCAGCAAATGTCGGTGATGGGATTGGGGAAATGGCCATGACAAGTGGGCGAACCTTGCGCCTGCGCCACTTGCGCCGAGCCGAGCGCCAGGCTGGCCGCGATCATGGCCAAAAACCGGCGGGCGCGGCGCAGTCGGGGCGCACCTTTGCCCGACCGGAGCCCACGCCTGAAGCGTTTCCAGAACACGGGGCGGATGCGCTTCATCGGCGTTCTCCTGAGTGTTCTCCGTTTCGGGCAAGCGCCACTTCGCGGATGTCGAGATGGTCGCCCTGCTGGACGATCAGCGCTGGGGTGTGGGCGATGCCGAACTTGCTCGTCAGCGCGCCCATCTGATCGAAATAGAACCGCCGCTGGGTCGCCTTCATGAGGTCAGTGGGCGAGCCTTTGACCAGCACGATCCAGAGCTTGTCCGGCGCGCCTTGCCGCAAGGCCCAGTCGCGCTCTTCTGCGCTATCGCCATCAATGAAGGCGAAGCTATGCGCGAGATTCAAATGGTTCAGCGGATTGAAGCGCTGGCCCTGCGCGGCGATCAAATGCCCACGAGCATCGCGGATGTCCTGCGACAAGGTAACGCTTGGGTCGAAGCTCCAGCGCCGGTCGCTGGTGGCAGGCGTGATCCCTGCGACAGCATGGGGGCGCCGCACACTGGCCTCAGCCGCTTCGACAAAGCGCTGGTTCATAGCTTCGAGCTTGCCACTCTGCCGGGCGGCCTCGAGCCGAGCCTTGATGACGGCCAGCAGATCGGGCTCGGCAATCGACCAGGTCGGGCCAAAGGTGCCAAAGTCGCGGGCGCTCGCCATCATTGGCACGGAGGAAAGCCCGAGCGCGGCAAGCAGGATCGAGGCGGGGCCGGCGCGCATCACAGGACCAAGGCACCTCATAGGATAGGCGTCCCGATACCGATCAACCGATCGCGGCAGACAAAGCCGATCGCGGCATAGCGGCTGTCGAACCCGTCCTTGTGCGGGCTTCCAGCATAGAAGCACCCCTGAGGGATGATGCCAACGGGACCGGGCAGCAGATCCTCGCCCTGATGGGTCTTGGGCTTGAGGTGACCAACAGCCTGGCCATTGACCAGCACATCGGCGCCTTGACGGCTCACCACATCGCCCGGCACGCCATAGGCGATCTTGGCGAAGAGCTTGGGATTGGCCCCGAAATGCCGCACCACAAGGGGATCATGGCCGGGCGCGAAAACGACGTAATCGCCGCGCGCCGGAAAGCGTCCCGTCTCGACCAGCAGCGCCCAGTTGGGCAGCGATTCACTGGCGTTGATGAGGAACGCGTGATGGTCGTGCCAGTCCTTGAGCGCTGACCAACCCAGCGCGGCGCCGCCAATCAGCGCGATGCCGCCGAGCTTCAGCCGCCAGGACGCGCGGCGCGGAGCGGTGACCGGCGCACTCTCACTTGCCGCTGCCATGATCGGCTCCCTTGGCATCGAAGAACTGCTGCATTTGCGCTGAGGGGCTGGCGACGGATGGCACCGCTGCGCTGCCCTGCGGCTTGGCGAGGCTGGCATAGGTCTCGTCGCGGATGGTGGCGGTGATGTCGGGGACATCGCCCGCAACAACGGCATTGCTCAGCAGCAGGACTTCGCCTTGCGCGGCATGGCGCGCGACGGCGAGATTGAGGGCCTTGAGATAAGCGCCGGTTTCCGCCGTGATCTGGTCGGGCGCCGCGCCGCTGCGAGCCTGTCCTTGCACATACTCGCGCACGAGATCGGCCAGCGCCACTTTCCGGATCGTGGTCACGCGCTGCTCGAGGCCGAGCAACTTGTGCGTGGTCCAGCTTCCCCAGAGCAGGCAGGCACCGGTGAGGCCCATGGCCAGGATTTGACGACGATTGCTGGCGAGGAAAGTCAGCATCTTGCGGCGTTTCTCAGGGACGGCGACAGCAGTGGATGCCGTGTCCAGACCCAAAGGCAGTTCGCCCTGCGGTTGCGGGGTGTCGTCATGCATCGGTGAAATCCTTGTTGCCAATGGGGTCTTCAAAGGCCCGGGCAAAGCCGCTGCGGCGGAAGAAGGCGACCAGCAGCAGGATCGCGAAGAAGCCGATGATGACCTCTTGGTCGAACTGGTCGCGGCGGATGGCATTGGCCGCGACGTAGCGGTCGGCCAGGTTGGCGAGCTGCGCCATGGTGATAGGCAGCGAGAAGTCGCCGATCGCAAAGAGGATCAGCGCCATGACGCCGGCAGCGGCCAACACATTGACGGCGAACCAGCCCATGAGGCGCAAGCCGCAGGCGGTGACGGCACCCCAATTGATTGTGGATGCGCGCCGCGTCATGGCCGCGCTCCCTTGGCATTGCGATCAAGCCCATAGGCGACGCATTCGATCGCCTCGGCCATGGTGGCGCCGCGCGCGACCTCGGCCTCGATCCGGGCATAGATGGCAGGACTCGACGAATAGAGCTTGCCGGAAAAGGGATCGAGCACGAGGCGGCAGACCGTCTGCGTGTCCGGGCCACGGATCAGGAGATCGGAATATTCCGTGCCATTGCGCTTCAGCGAGCGCAGCAGCGCGTCGGTGAAATTGTCCATCTCGAACCGGTCGGACTTGCGGAAGTCC
>DATMUT010000031.1:0-2619 GCA_035563755.1 Novosphingobium sp. | reverse complement strand
CGCCGCCAGAAAGCTGCAGGCTGCCGCCAGCGTGGCATGGGCCGCCAGCAGTCCTGCCGCTTCGGGCAGGCCCGCCAGGCAAGACACGCCCAGCCCTGCCATGTGTCGCGCGAGGTTGCGTTCTGGGGCGGGGCGGCGATTGCTTGCGTCCATCAACATGCTCCTGGCCAAGCGGGAGCATGACACTCTCGGCCGACAGCGCTTGATCTGAAAATAAAAGCTGCCGGTAAACGCCCCCTTACACCGCTTGCGGCGCTGCGTCCAACGTGTTGACGTTGCTTGGTCGGCCAGCCTTGGCTCGCATCGTTTCAGGCGGCATGCAGCACGCCGCGATAGGCATCCTCCTCGAGCACGCGGCCAGCGCCCAGCGCCACGCAATTGAGCGGATTGTCGGCCACTCTGACGGGCAGCCCCGTCTCGAGCGCGATCAGACTGTCGAGGTTGGCCAGCAGCGATCCGCCGCCGGTCATCACAATGCCGCCATCGATGATGTCAGCGGCAATCTCGGGCGGGGTGTGCTCGAGTGCCGAGCGCACCGCCTCGACGATCTGCCCCACCGATTCGGCCAGCGCTTCAATGATCTCGTCCTGCGAAATGCAGATCTCGCGCGGGACGCCGCGGGCCAGATCGCGCCCCTTGATGACAGCCTGCGGCGAGGGTGTGTCCTCGCATCTGCGGGCCGCGCCCAGTTGCAGCTTCACCCGCTCGGCCGTCGCCTCGCCGATCAGCAGGTTGTGGTGGCGCCGCACGTACGAAGCAATGGCATCGTCCATCCTGTCGCCGCCCACCCGCACCGACATGCTCATGCTCATGCCGCCAATGGCGATAACGCCCACTTCGGTCGTGCCGCCGCCAATGTCGACTACCATTGACCCGACCGGATGCGTGACGGGCAGGTCGGCGCCAATCGCCGCCGCCATCGGTTCGTCGATCAGCCAGACCTTGCGCGCGCCCGCGTTCGAGGCCGCATCGCGAATGGCGCGCCGCTCCACGCGGGTCGAGCCGGAGGGCACGCAAACCACGATCTCGGGGCTGGCAAGCCGTCGGCCGCGTTGCCCCTGCGCCTTGCGGATGAAGTGCTTTATCATTTGCTCGGCCACATCCAGGTCGGAAATGACCCCGTTGCGCAGCGGCCGCACGGTCCTGATATGGTCGGGCGTCTTGCCCATCATCAGCTTGGCGTCGGCGCCCACGGCCAGAACCGCCGTGCTGCCGTTCACCGTATGCAGCGCCACCACCGAAGGCTCGGCAAAGACCACGCCCTGGTTGCGCACATGGACCACCGTATTGGCTGTGCCCAGGTCGATGGCCAGATCGGAGGAGGCAAGCGAAAACAGATCGGACAGGGGCATGGGGCACACTCGAATTGTCGGGAAACCCTGCTGGAGCCTGCGATTGGCTGACCCGAATATGAACGGGGCGGGCAATGCACGGCGCAACTGCACCTGTGTGCGACCAGCCGCGCGCCGGGCCAGTGCGGGTCAGCCCAGATGGTCGCGCAGCCGGCTCCAGGCGGCCTGCTTTATGGCAAGGCTGGCGGTATGGGCGCTGCTGCTCGACGGCAGGGCGACAAGGGCGGGCGAGGGGTGTCCCTTCATCTGCCGCTGCCCGATGGCAAAGGCCTTCTGACCGTTGAAGGCCAGAGCGCGCAGTTGGGGCAGGGCCGCCGCCGCCGCTGGCAGGTCGCGCAAGGCCGCGTCGCGGATGGCTGTATCGAGGCTGCCCTGCCGGCGGGCCGATGCGATCACATCCCACAGGCCGATACCGCTGACAAGCAGCGTGGCCAATCGCTGGGGATAGGCCATGGCCACCAGATCCGCCCCCACCACGGGCGAGAGCAACTGCCAGAACTGGTTGCGCGGGTTGGCGTAATAGCGCCCCTGCGCCAGCGATTGCCGGCCCGGCAGGCTGCCCAGCACCAGCACGCGGGTGTCGGCGTTGGCTACCATGTCGAAGGCGGTGTCGGGGGGCAGGGGCATGACGGTGCTGTATCGCGCCGATGGCGCAGGGTTCAAGCGCCTGCCCATAGGCTTACGTTATAAGAGCCGTTGAAATGATGATGAGACGCGGGCCATGATGGTGTTCTAACACGTCGCAAAACGGGCGCCCTGTGCTGGCGTACTATGGGGAGAAGGCTATGTTCACATCGGTTGGCTCTGCCTTGCTGGCAAGAGCGCGGGCAAGTGCGCGGGCGGGTGTAAAGCGTTGCGGGGTCATGTCGGGTTTGCTGTTGGCGCTGGCCGCGCCCGCCGTGGCGCAGCGCCCCGCCCAGCAGGGCATGCCCGCCATGGTGCCAGCGCCTGCTCCGGCCGACCCGGCCGCGATCCCGCTGTTCGGCAAGGACACACCCGGCTCGCTGGCCAGCGAGAACTGGTCGAAGGCGGGCGGGGTGGATTACACTGTGCGCAACGTCACCTTCCCCACGCTGACCCCGGTGCTGCCCGCGCCCGGCAAGGCCACGGGCGCGGCGGTGGTGGTGGCACCGGGCGGGGCCTTCATGCTGCTGGCCATGGACCACGAGGGATGGGGCGTGGCGCGCGCGCTGGCGGCGCGGGGCATTGCCGCCTTTGTGCTGAAATACCGCCTGCTGCCCACCCCTCGCGACGAGGCCGAGGCGGG
>DATMUT010000030.1:0-6849 GCA_035563755.1 Novosphingobium sp. | reverse complement strand
GCCGCCCGATGTGGTGTCCGACAGGCTGATGCCCGCCACAACATCGCGCCCCAGCGCAAAGCCGGCCGTGGCCGTGGCCGAGAAGGTGCGATAGCTGCCCCCGCTCACGTCGATGTCCATGTGGCCTGGCTGCGGCGCCTTCGAGACGAGGTTGACGATGCCGCCCATCGCCATGTTGCCCCACAGGCTGGTCGCCCCGCCGCCGCGGATCACCTCGATGCTCTCGATCTGGCCCTTGGCGGCCTGGTTCCAGTCGACCACGCGGAAATAGGGGTCGTTCATGGGCATGCCGTCGAGCATGACCAGCGTGTTGACGTTGGTGGTCGTGCCAAAGCCGCGGATGGAGAATGTGTCCCCGGTGGGGTGCAGCATGGCCGCCGGCTGGTTCAGCGTGAAGATGCCGGGGATGCGGTTGACCAACTGATCGGTGGAGGTAGCGGGCGATGCGGTGATGGCGCGGGCATCCATCACGCTGGCGCTTACGTCCATGTCGGCCAGCGGGGTGCCGCGCGCGGCGCTGACGGTGATGGTGTCCGGGCTGTCGGCAGCGACATCGGAAGGGGCGGTTTCGGCGGCGGTTTCAGCAGCAACGGCAGCGGCCGGCGCGCATAGCACCAGCGCAGCGGCCAGCGCCGCAAGAGACGTGTTCATGGCTTATACCTTCGTGCGTATTGGGTATGACGCGCCGCACAGGCCCGGTTGGGCGGCAGGCGCACATGGAAGGCACGCAACGCTACGCCTTGGCCCGGCAAACCGCAGGCAAAGGCTAGAAGCGCGCGCCCAATCGCCGCGAAGGTGGCCCGCGCAATGGCGGCCGCAACCAGGCCACGCGCGCCGGAATAGGCGCATGCAGCGGCAGGAACGCCAGCGCGAAGGCGAAAAGCAGCGCCAGCGCCAGCAGCACCGGATCGGTCGCGCCCAGCATGGCATGGCCCATGGCGGCAAAATGGCAGGGCGTGTCGGCCCGGCCCTTTTCCCCATGCTGGTCGCCGTGCTGGCCGGCTTGGCCGGGAATGACCATCTGGCGCACGATGGTCTGGCCCAGCGTGTCGGCGCAGATGCGCACCGTGAGAATGCGCGCACCGCCCGCAGGCATATAGCCCGCCGGCACCAAAGCGCGCGCGCACAGCGCCAGGACGAGCAGCAGAGCTGCCAGGCGGCGATGGTGCAGGAAAAAGGCGCGCAGCGATGTCATCGGAGTTGTCCTCCTACACGCCCGACCCGGCACTTGTCATCCAAGCAAAAGGGATAGGACGTTTTGTCCGCAAATGTTGCCCGCTTGGCGCATGACCCCGCATTGGCCCCATGCTAGGCAAGGGCTGTTGATCGAGAGGAGGCGCCATTTCATGGCCGACAGCGCTGTGCCGCTGCCACAATCGGCAGCCGGATTTCTGGGCCATCCCGACGTGGTGATGCTCGGCTCTTTGACCGAGGGCGACGCGCTGCCGGGCGCGGGCCTGACAGCACGCGCGCGCCTGCTGGCCGGGCGTATCGATACGCGCGCGCTGGTCGAGGAAGGGCGCGCCTCGCTCACACTGGCGGGGCCGGGGCTGACTTTCGTGTTCCGCTACGGCGCAGTGGTCAGCTTTCTCGACGCCGAGGCATCGACCGCGCGGATCGACGCGGCGCTGCGCCCCTATTTGCGCGAGGCCGAAACGGTCATCGAGGTCGAATCGGCCGACATCGGCTTTGTCAAACAGGGCGCCGACCGGATTGGCGATGAGGGCCAGCTCCTGCTGGCCGACAACAGTATCGAGCGCCTCACGCTGGTGGCCATCGTGCTGGCGCGCAGCGAAGTGCTCTCGCGCGACGAAGTGCTGGTCGCGCAGGCGTTTGACCGCATCGCCCCGCTGGTGGCTGACATGCACGAGACCGGCCGCACCCGCTTTCCCATCCGCGAGGCGATGCGGCTGGTGGGCGCCGTGCTGGCCGCGCGCCACCGCGTGATGGCCAGCGTGCAAGCCAACGAGCGCCCCGACATGCTATGGGACAACCCCGAGCTGGACCGCCTGTATGCCCGCCTCGAGACCGAATACGAGCTGGACGAGCGCGCGGGCGTGCTCGAGCGCAAATTCGTGGCGCTGGGTGATTTTGCCGAGGTGTTGCTCAACATCATCCAGGACAAGCGCGCCTTCCGGCTGGAGCTGGCGATCATCGCGCTCATTGCCTTCGAGATCGTGCTGGCACTGCTCAAGTGGTGAGCGGCGGGTGGCTTGCCCATCAACATAGCGAGATATATATCACGCTATGTTGATTCGGAGCGAGTGATGACCCAGCCAGTTCAGGACGTGTTGCAGGATATGGGCGATCTGTTTCTGGGCAGCCGCCTCAAACGCCTGGCCGAGCGCCTGCAGGCCGACGCCGCGCGCATCATCCGCGCCGCCGGGCTGGCCATAGCGCCGGCGCAGTTTCCGCTGCTGGCCGCGGTCGACCGCTATGGCCCCATCACCGTTACCCGCGCGGTCGAGGTGCTGGGCGTGAGCCAGCCGGTCGTCACCCGCACGCTCAACGGCCTGATCGAGATGGGACTGCTGGAAACCACGCGCGGCGAGGCCGACCTGCGCCAAAAGACCATTCGCCTGACCAGCGCCGGCCAAACGCTGATGGCGCGGGCCAAGCCTGTGGTGTGGCCCCGCGTGGATGCGGCGGTAAAGGCATTGTGCGAGCCGCTTGCGGGGGGGTTTCTCGACCAGATCGGCCAGATCGAGGCCGCCCTCGACCGGCAATCGCTCGAGGCGCGGGTGCAGGCGGTGGTCCCGGCCCTGACATTGCGCCCCTATCGCGGCGATCACGCCCCCCGCGAGCTCGACGAAGCCTTCTATCGCATCAACGCCCAATGGGTGCAGGCCATGTTCACCCTCGAGGAAAAGGACATCGAACTGCTCAGCCACCCGCACGCGCAGATCATCGAGAAGGGCGGCGAGATCCTGTTCGTCGAAACGCCCGAGGCCGGCATCGTGGGCACCTGCGCGCTGATCCGCATGGAGGAGGGCGTGTTCGAACTGACCAAGATGGGGGTGAGCGAAGCGGCGCGCGGGCGCAAGGCGGGCGAATTCCTGCTGGCAGCAACGCTCGAGCGCGCGCGCGAAATAGGCATCGAAACGCTCTATCTGCTGACCAACCGTAAATGCGCGGCGGCCATCCATCTGTACGAGAAGCTGGGCTTTGAACACAGCGCGCAGATCATGGCCCGCTACGGCAGCCGCTATGCGCGCTGCGACGTGGCCATGCTGTATCGCTGGTAGGACAGGCCCTCAGGCCGAGGCGCGCACGTTGTTGCGCCCTGCCCGCTTGACCTCATAAAGGGCGGTGTCGGCCTGATCGAACAGGGCGCCGCGCGTCATGCCCGCCCGGTACTGGGCGATGCCACAGCTGATCGAGACGGCCACCATCAGGTCCTCCTCCTCAATGAGCGGGCGGGCGGCAAGCATCTCGCCAATGCGCTGGCAGGCTTGCCTTGCGGTTTCCAGGTCGCAATGGAACAGGATGGCGAATTCATCGCCGCCCAGACGGCCGATGAGGTCGGTGCGCCGTACCCCCGCACCCAGCATGTCGGCCAGCCGGCGCAGCACCCTGTCGCCCACGGCATGCCCGTAACTGTCGTTGATCGCCTTGAAATGGTCGACGTCGATGAGCGCCAGCGAGAGCGGCTCCCGGTGCTCGTCGACCGCCCGCGACAGGCGCGCGCGAAAGCCCTTGCGGTTGAAAACGCCGGTCAGGTCGTCGGTTTCGGCCAGTCGGAAAATCGCCGCCTCGCGCGAGCGGCGGGCAGACACGTCGCGCAGCATGACCACCACGCCGGCCTGATGGCCGTCCTGCGTCACCGCGCCCAAGGTAGCCTCCAGCGTCTTGTCAGCGCTGCACACAGGCGAAAAGTCGAGCGTTGCGCGCTGGTCAGGCGCAACCTGCATATCGCCCTCGACAAGACCCGCCTCGACAAATTGCGAGAAGGAGGAGCCAATCTGGCTGGTGATGTCGGTCAGCCGCGCGCCCAACAGTTGCTCGCGGGTCAGGGCCAGATGTTCCTCGATGCGCCCGTCGGCCCAGTGGCAGGTGCCGCTTTCGTCAAAGCCCAGTATGGCATCTGGCGAATGGCTCATGATCTGGCGCAGCGCCCTTTCGCGCTGGGCCAGCCGGTTCAGCGCCTCGCCCCGCGCCGCCACCACCGCTGCCACCGGCAGGGCCGTGCACAGGATAACAGCCAGATATATCTGGAAAAAGATGGCCGCAAACACCGGCCCGCGATGGATGAGCGCCATGGGCCCGGCATTGCAATAGGCCGCAATGGCGCCGGCCACAGCCACGATCATCACTCCCGCCAGCGTGCCCCAGCGCCCCAGCCTGAAGGCCAGCACCAGCAGCGAGGACATGGGCAGGAACAGCAAGGGCAGCGCGTTCTGGCCAAACACGAAACCGGCCAGCACCGCATGCCCCAGAATAAGCGAGAACGTTTCGAGGCGCTGCGTCGGCGTACGCTCGCGGAAACAGCGCACATAGCTGCCATCAAGCACCGCCTTGAGGAAAGGCGTGCACACCATCAGCCCCAGCGCATTGCTGGCAAACCACAGCACGAAAGAGGTGAAGAAAGGCTGGCCATAATTGGCCATCGACATGAGCGAACCGGCCAACGCCCCGCAAGCCGGCGCCAGAATGCCGGCAATCACCAGAAACCAGGTGACCGAGCGCGCATCGCCCAGCAAATCGCGCCCCGCCCGCGCCCGTTCGAGCAGCACCGCGGCAATCCAGCTTTGCGCCATGTTGATCGCGCCATAGGGCAGCAGCCCGATAATCCACCCGCGCGTGAGGCCATTGGCCACCAGATTGCCCAGCCAGCCGGCCAGCAAAATCCATTTCCAATGCCCCCGCGGCGCCTTGAGCAGCAAGGCCAGCACCAGCGCATCGGCCGGCCATACGGTTGCGTGACTGCGCCCGTCGGTGGTCAGGTGGATCGTTGCTGCCGCCAGCAGGAAATAGCCGACAGCCGACAGCAGCGTATCCAGGGCAAGGCCCGGGATACGAGAGTGAGTCTGTCGAATTGTTGTCTGCACCATCAGGCTATTCTGAAGGCAGTATGGTTAAACCAGGTTTAAGCGGCCATCTGGAATCTGAAGTATTGTTGGTTTACCCGATGCTGCCCGAAAGATCGCGTCACATGATCGGCGCTGACGGGGCCAACAGGGCACCTGCCGCCGGCAAGCAGCGACAGGCTCATACCCGCTCAACGCCCTGCGCGAAAGCCCGGCGCATCACTCGCAAGGCGTGCATCGGCAGGTTCGGCCAAGGCCGTGCGCACCGCCATGGCCCGGTCAAGTCGCGCCTGCGGCGATAGCCCGGCATCGGCAGGGGCCGGCGAAACCCACGCCATCAGGCTTGTTGCCGCAATCAGCAGCAGGCCGAACGCGATCGGCGCAAAGGCCAGCAGCGTCAGGTTGCGACTGAATTGGGCGGGCGTGGTCATTGTGCGTCTCCTGCTTGGTTGGCAGCGGGATAGGGCACAAAGCGCTGGTGCGGACAGGAACAGTTCGTTACAATTTTGGCGAACTGTACGGATAGGGTTTAGGGTACAATGTCGACCGTTCCACCAGACGCCACGCGCGACAGCAATACCGGCACGCGCACAGAACAGGTCATGCAGCTTGTCCACCAGCGCATCGACCGGCGCATGTTGCTGCCCGGCACGCGCCTGCCCTCGGTGCGGGCCATGGCCGAAAGCACCGGCTTTTCCAAATCCACCATCGTCGAGGCCTATGACCGCCTGGCCGCCGAGGGGGTGATCCGCGCGCGCGCCGGCTCGGGCTTTTATGTGGCCGCGCCGCTGGCCCCGCTGGCGCTGGGCGAAATGGAGGCGCGGCCTACCCGCGACATCGACCCGGTGTGGATGCTGCGCCAGTCGAGCGAGGCGTTTGACGGGCAGATCCGCGCCGGGTCGGGCACGCTACCACCGGGCTGGCTGGCCGATGAATCCATGCGCAAGGCCCTGCGCGCGGCGGCCCGCGGGCAGGAAATGCCCTGCGCCTATGGCAGCCTGTTGGGCCACGCGCCCATGCGCATGCTGCTTAGCCGCCGCATGGCCGAACAAGGCGTCGAGGCCAGCCCCGACCAGATCATCCTGACCGACAGCGGCACGCAGGCGCTCGATCTGGTCTGCCGTTTCCTGTTGCAGCCGGGCGATACGGTGCTGCTCGACGATCCGTGCTTTTTCAACTTCCTGGCCACCTTGCGCGCGCATCGCGCCCGCGTGGTCAGCGTGCCGATGACGCCGCAGGGGCCAGACCTGGAAGCCTTTGCCGAAGTGGTTAGGCGCGAGCGGCCCCGCCTCTACATCACCAATTCGGCGGTGCATAACCCCACCGGCGCCACGCTCTCGGCCGCCCATGTCCACCGCGCGCTCAAGATCGCCGCCGAGGCTGACATGCTCATCGTCGAGGACGACATCTTCGTCGATTTCGAGCAGGAGCCTTCGCCCCGTTATGCCGCCTTCGACGGGCTGGACCGGGTGATCCGCATCGGCAGCTTCTCGAAAACCGCCTCGACCGCCATCCGCTGCGGCCACATCGCCCTGCGCCCCGACTGGGTCGAGGCCATGGCCGACCTGCGCATCGTTACCGCCTATTTCGGCAATCCGCTGGGCGCTGAACTGCTGGTCACCATGCTGACCGACGGTTCGTACCGGCACCACATGGAAACCTTGCGCCGCCGACTGGCGCAGGCGCGCACGAAAGTACTGGCCCGGTTGCGCGCCCTCGGCCTTGCGCCGTGGTGCGTGCCCGATGCAGGCATGTCGCTATGGGCGCGGCTGCCCGGCGGCATCGATGCCGCGCAACTGGCGCGCGAGGCGCATCAGCACGA
>DATMUT010000029.1:0-3292 GCA_035563755.1 Novosphingobium sp. | reverse complement strand
CCATGTGACCGGCAGCGGGCAGGCATGGGTGTGCCGCCGCATCGACATTGCCCGCCACTGGGGCGCGACCCATCCGCCCCGGCGGCAAGCCGGAGGCGCGCCATGAGTGATGCCCTGGCGAACAGGTTGGCGCTGGCTAATTCTATGCCCGAGACGGCGTTTGTGGCGCGCTATGGCGCCCTGTTCGAGCATTCGCCCTGGGTGGTCGAGGCGGCGGCGCGCGCGCGTCCCTTTGCCGACCTGTGGCAGGGCCTGATGGCCCCGGTGCTGGCCGCCGGGCGCGAGGGGCAACTGGCGCTCATTTGCGCGCACCCCGAGCTGGCGGGCAAGGCCGCGATCGATCGCACGCTCACGCAGGCCAGCGCCGCCGAACAGGCCAGCGCCGGCCTCGACCGGCTGAGCGAAGAGGAATATGCGCGGTTTCATGCGCTGAACGCGGCCTATCGCGCGCGCCACGCCATGCCTTTCATCATCTGCGTGCGCCGCACCGACAAGGCCGGCATTCTGGCCGCGATGGAGCGCCGCACAGCCAACCCCACCGAGGCCGAGATCGCGACAGCTATCGAGGAGATCGGCCATATTGTCCGCCTGCGTCTGGAGGAAGTGTGATGAGCGAGGCATATGGCAAAGCGGGCCTGGCAGCGCTTGAGGCCGAGCTGGCCCGGCAACTGGCGCTGACCAACGCGGCCGGCCCCGAATGGCTGGCCCCGCGTAGCCATCCGCAGGGCCATGTGCACGACGTCATCATCGTGGGCGGCGGGCAGAGCGGGCTGGCCGCCGCCTTTGGCCTGCACCGCGAGCGGGTGGGCAATGTGCTGGTGCTCGACGAGAACCCGGCGGGGTTTGAGGGGCCGTGGGAAACCTATGCGCGGATGATTACGCTGCGCACGCCCAAAGACCTGACGCCCATCGATTTCGGCATTCCCGCGCTCACCTTCCGCGCCTGGTACGAGGCGCAGCATGGGGCGGCCGGCTGGGCCGCGCTCGACAAGATCGCGCGCGGCGACTGGATGGCCTATCTGCGCTGGTATCGCCGCGTGCTGGACCTGCCGGTGCGCAACGACGCCCGCGTGGCCGCCATCGCGCCAATGACCGGCGAGCCGGGGGGCGATGGCCTGTTCCGCGTCGAGCTGGCCAATGGCGCGGCGCCGCTCATCGCGCGCAAGGTGGTGCTGGCCACGGGCATTCAGGGCGGGGGCGAATGGCACACGCCCGCCATGGTGCGCGATGGCCTGCCCCGCCACCTGTATGCCCACACCAGCGAGCCAGTGGATTATGCCGCCATGGCGGGCAAGCGCATCGCCATTCTGGGCGGCGGGGCCAGCGCTTTCGACAATGCCAATCTGGCGCTTTCGCAGGGGGTGGGGCAGGTGCATGTGTTCATGCGGCGCAAGGCGTTGCCCCGCATCAACCCCATCCGCTTCATGGAGAAGGTGGGCTTTGCCGCGCGTTTCCCGGCCCTGTCGGACGGCGAGAAATACCGCGTGATGGATGCCTTTCTGAGCCACAACCAGCCGCCCACCAACGACACCTTCAACCGCGCGGCCGGCTGGCCCGGCTTTGCGCTGCATCTGGGCGCGCCGTGGCAGGCGGTCGAGGAGGCCGATGGCCGCGCCCGCGTGACCACGCCCCAGGGGCAGCAGGATTTCGACTTCTGCGTGCTCTCGACCGGCCTGGTCAGCGATCCGGGGCTGCGGCCCGAACTGGCGCTGGTGGCCGATGGCATCGCCCGCTGGGCCGACCGCTACCGCCCGCCAGAAGGGCAGGGCAATGCGCTTATTGACGCGCATCCCTATCTTGGGCCGGGCTTTGAATTCCTGCCCCGCGAGGGGACCGATCCGGCGCGGCTGCACGGGCTTTTCGCCTTCAACTATTCCGCACTGGCCAGCCTTGGCCTGTCGGCCTCGGCGCTTTCGGGGCTGCAACGGGCGCTGCCCCGGCTGGTGGCGGGCGTGGCCGACCAGCTGTTTGCCGATGATCGCGCCGCTCTCGTCGAGGCGCTGATTGCCTATGACGAGCCGGAATTCGTGGGCCAGTGGCCGCTTGCCGATGAGGCGGCGGCATGATCTCGCTCTCGACCCATGTGCTCGACACCGCGCATGGCCGCCCCGCCAGCGGGGTGCGCGTGGTGCTGAGCGATGCGCGCGGCAACGTGCTGTTTGCCGGCGAGACGAATGCCGACGGGCGCTGCCCCGGCCTGCCTGCCTTGCCGGCGGGGCGCTATCGGTTGTGCTTTGCCGTGGCGGCCTATTTCCGCGCGGCGGGGGTGGCGCTGGCCGACCCGCCCTTTATCGACGAGGTGGCGGTCGATTTCGGCATGGCCGCCCAGCCAGAGGGCGGCGGGCACTATCATGTGCCGCTGCTCGTTTCACCTTATGGCTATTCCACCTATCGGGGGAGCTGAGGATGAGCGTGGCGCTGGTTCTGGACGGGCGGGCGGTGACCATCGAGCAGGCCGGGCCGACCGACAGCCTGCTCGACTGGCTGCGGTTGCGCATGGGCCGCACCGGCACGAAAGAGGGCTGCGCCGAGGGCGATTGCGGCGCCTGCACGGTGCTGGTGGGCACGCTTGAGGACGACGGGCTGGTCTGGCGGGCGGTGAATGCCTGCATCCAGTTCCTGCCCATGCTGCACGGCAAGGCGGTGATGACGGTGGAAAGCCTGGGCGGGCCGCGCGCGCCCACTGCGCTTCAGGTGGCGATGGCGGGCAATGGCGCCTCGCAATGCGGGTTCTGCACGCCCGGTTTTGTCATGTCGCTGCATGGGCGCTGCATGGGCGCGCGCGGGGCCGATCTGCCGCTGGCCGATGCGCTGGCGGGCAATCTGTGCCGCTGCACCGGCTATGGCCCCATACTGGCCGCTGGCGAGGCGGCGGCGCCTGTGCAGCGCGATGACAGCGGCCTGGTGGCGCAACTGCGGGGCATCGCTGGCGGGCTTATGCCGCAGGGCGCCGGGCCGGGCGGGCAATGGTTCGCGCCGCGCACGGTGCAGGAACTGGCGGATTTGCTGGCCCGGCACCCGCAGGCGCGCATCGTGGCCGGGGCAACGGACGTGGGCCTGTGGATCACCAAGGCATTGCGCGACCTGCCGGTGGCGATCTTCATTGGCGATATCGCCGAGCTGGCCACCATTGCCGAGGATGCCGATGGGCTGACGCTGGGGGCCTGCGTGCGCTATGCCGATGCCCATGCCCCGCTGGCCCGGCTGCACCCCGACATGGGCGAGTTGGTGCGGCGTATTGCCGGGCTTCAGGTGCGCAATGCGGCCACCATCGGCGGCAATATCGCCAATG
>DATMUT010000028.1:0-2718 GCA_035563755.1 Novosphingobium sp. | reverse complement strand
GCCCCCGCCCCGTCATCACATTTCGTACGAGACCTTGATGCCCACCGTGCGCGGACGGTTGGTGGTGATCAGGTCGTACACATTGGTCAGCACAGTGCCGTTTGAATCGCGCGGGCTGTAGTGGCTGTTGTTGTACAGGTCGGCGCGCTTGTCGGTCACGTTGTTGGCATAGATCATGGCCGACCACTGCCCCCGGCTGATGCCCGCGGTCAGGTTGAGCAGGCCATAGGGGTTCTGCAACTGCCGCTCGGCCTTGTTGAGCGAGGAGAAGCTGCTCGACGAGGTCTGCCCGCTCGCCTCGACGAACAGGTCGTTGCCGTGCCAGCCCCAGCCATAGCGCACCCGCAGGTTCGACTGGAAGATGGGCGCCTGCGCCAAACGCGACCCCACCGCCACAACGTCGGCCGCAAGCGTGGGGTTGCCCAGAATGGCCGTCAGCTTGGCATCATTGAGCGAGAAGGCCCCGCTGATCTGCCAGCCGGGGGCGGGCACATAGGTCAGGTCGCTCTCGATGCCCTTGATCTGCGCGTTGGCGGCATTGTAGGTGTAGAACAACTGCGCGATGGCCACGTTCTGCGTGGTCAGCTGCATGTTCTTCCAGTTCATCAGGTACGCCGTGCCGTTCCAGCGCAGCTTGCCGCCTAGCAGCGTCGTCTTCCAGCCCAGCTCGAAATTCTCGACCTTGTCCGAGACATAGCGCACGGGGATGGCATTGGCCGTCGAGGACGGGTTGGGGTTATAGCCACGGTTGAACCCGCCGGGGCGGAAACCACGGCTGTAGGTGCCATAGAACATCAGCCCCGTGCCCGGCTTCCACGTCAGGGTGAAACGCGGAACGGTGCCGTTCTCGGTGCCCGGCGACTGGCCGGCCAGCAGCTTGTCGACGTTGGTGCCATAGAGGCCCGCGCCATAGCGGTTGCCAAACGAGGTCGAACCGGCCAGCCCATAGGACAGGTGGTAGGCGCGCAGGCCCGCCGTCAGCGTCAACACCTTGGGGATGATGTCGAAGGCCGCCTCGCCAAAGAAGGCCAGCTGGTGGCTGCGCGCGGTATAGTCGTTGATGAACATGATGCCCGGCGCGCGCAGGGCCGGATTGCTCTCGGTCGAGCCGGGGATCGGGCTGTTCTGCACAAAGCCGGTCAGCGTCGAGGAGGGATAGTCGAAATCGCCCTGGTCGGTGGTTTTCGACCAGTCGTAATAGACGCCGGCCTGCACCCGCAGGCGCCAGTCCTTGGGCGTGCTCAGGCGGAATTCCTGGTTCAGGCGGCTCGACGAGATATGGCCGATGTAGCCCAGCTGCGGGCTGTAGCAGTGCGTGTACTTGGCGTTGCACACGTAATAGGGAATGAACGGCCCGACATTGCCATACGAGGTGTAATCCATCGTCTGGTAGACGGTGCGGTGCAGATAGCCGCCGGTATAGACCGCATCGAGCGGCCCGAGCTTGCCCTCGACGTTCCACGACACCTGGTCGAAATTGTCCTCGAGGTGATCGGGATAGTAGCGCTTGACCTCGAGGTCGCCCACGTTGGGGTCATAGCCGAACACGCCGTCGCTGGTCATGTTCTGGTGCGAGTACTGCACCAGCACGTTCCAATTCTCGCTGGCCTTGACCTTCAGGCCGACGCGCACGCCGCGATAGCTGGTGCCGTTGAAATTGTTGCGCACCAGCGCGGAATTGTTGGCCGCGTCATAGGTGGCGCCGCTGCCGGGGTAATAGGGGTTGTACTGCGAGAGCGTCTGGCTGCCCTGCACATTGTCGATATAGCCGCCGTCATAGGTCGAATAGGCCGCGATGCGCAGCGCCATCCGGTCCTCGAGCAGCGGGACGTTGACATGGCCTTCCATGCTGTTGCTGGCCGCGCCATGCTTGGTGGTCGAAACGCCCGCGGTAAAACCGGCTTCCCACTTGTCGAGCTTGGGCTTGGCGGTGATGAGGCGCACGGTGCCCGCCTGCGAACTGGCGCCAAACAGCGTGCCCTGAGGCCCGGCCAGCACCTCGATACGCTCCATGTCGGTGACGAACACGTCGAGGTTGCGCCCCGTCATCGTCACCGGCTGATCGTCGAGATAGAGCGCCACGTTGGGCACGGTGCCCTGCGCGCCCGACAGCTGCACGCCGATCTTGTTCGAGGCGATGCCGCGAATGTAGATGTCGTTCTGGCCCGGGCCGAAGCCGGCAAAATTCACGCCCGGCAGATGGGCCACATAATCGCCAAAGCTCTGAATGTTCTGCGCCTTCAGCCCCTTGGCGTCGATCGCCTGGATGGCCACGGGCACTTTCTGCATGCTGTCGGCCGTGCGCGTCGCGGTGACGACAATGTCGCCCACGGCCGATGCCTGCTGTTCCTGCGCCAAAGCCGGCGAGGCGGCCACGATGGCCAGAAGTATAGCGGATCCCTGAAACAGATGTGTTTTGTGTCGCATTGCCATTTTCCCCCTCATGGGCGGCTTGATTTTCACCACGAGCGATCGCTTCCGATCTTCCTCGCGTCGAACAGTATGATGGTATACCATCATTGAAGTGAGTCCAGCCCCATTTTTCCGTCAGGGCAATTCTTTTTCTGCTAAGGCAATTATTACCTCAAGCGCGCTCGCGCCTGTCGCTGGCCACCAGCAGGCGATAGGCCACGAAAGTGACCGGCATGGCCACCATCCAGCCCAGATCCAGCCCGCCCAGCAGGCGCGCCACCGGCCCTGTGTAGATCGAGCTGGCCA
>DATMUT010000027.1:0-15504 GCA_035563755.1 Novosphingobium sp. | reverse complement strand
GATCGACCAGCGCCAGTGCCAGCACCACAGGGCCAATCTGCACCACGCTGGTGTGCCGCCCGTCGCTGGCGAACATGCGCCAGATCAGCCACAGATACGAGAGGTTGCGCAAACCCAGCGCCCCCTGCCCCATCAGGCTGACCGGCCCGTCGACCGCCACCGCCAGGCACCATAGCGCACTTGTCGCCAGGCTGAGCAGGATGGCCCAGCCAGCGCCCATGTACCGCCCGCGCTGCCCCCAGAGCAGCGCCATCACCGTGACCGACGCGCAGGCCCCCGCCAGATGCGTGGCGCTGGCAATCGCCAGCCAGAGGGGGGCGCCGCCGCTCACCGCCTCAACGCGCCCCCTCGTGCCAGAGCACCACGCGCAGCGTCTGCAGGATGATCAGCACGTCGAGGAAAGGCGTGTAATTCTTGACGTAGTACAGGTCGTATTCCAGCTTGTGGCGGGCATCCTCGATCGAGGCGCCATAGGGGTAGTTTACCTGCGCCCAACCGGTAATGCCCGGCTTCACCATGTGGCGCTCGGCGTAATAGCCCATCTTTTCCTCAAGGTCGGCGACGAATTCGGGGCGTTCGGGGCGCGGACCGACAAAGCTCATCTCGCCCTTCAGCACGCTCCAGGTCTGGGGCAGCTCGTCGATGCGCACCTTGCGGATGAAATTGCCGATGCGCGTGACGCGCGGGTCGTTCTTCGAGGCCCATTGCGCGCCGTTCGCCTCGGCATCAATCCGCATCGAGCGCAGCTTGATCACGTCGAAAGGCTGGCCATACAGGCCCACGCGCGTCTGGCGGAAGAACGCCGGCCCCTTGCTGTCAACCTTCACCAGCAGCGCGAACAGGGCGATGACAGGCGCGGTAAGCACCAGCAGCACAACGCTGACAATGATGTCGAACAGCCGTTTGGCGGCGCTCGAAAAAGCGCGGCCCGAGGAAAAGCCGTCGGAGAAAATGAACCAGCTGGGGTTGACCGTATCCAGATCGACCCGGCCCGTCTCGCGCTCCATGAAGCTGGAAAAGTCGTTCACATGAACACCGGCGGTCTTGATCCGCAGCAGGTCCTTCAAAGGCAGGGCGTTGCGCCGCTCCTCAAGCGCCAGCACCACCTCGGACACGCCCAGGTTCTCGACATGCCGCTTCAGATTATGGATCGCCGAGCGGGGAATCGCCTCGTCGACCACCGGCGCGCCCTCGCTCATGCCCACAAAGCCAACGATGGCAAAACCGGCCTCGGGCTTTTCGCCCAGGTCGCGCAGGCGCCCGGCACGCCGGCCGCCGCCCAGCACCAGAACCCGCCGCCTGAATGCCGATGTGCCCAATATGCCACCCACCACCAGCCGGTTCATCAACAACAACACGATAGCCGCAACCATCGCATAAAGCAGCGTTTGCCGCCAAAAACCGTGCCCGCCAAACAGGCCATGCACCACCGATAGCGCGATAATGCCCAGCGATACCGCCACCAGCACCCGCGCCATGGCAAACCGCACCGAACGCAGCGCCTCGGCGCCATAGACGCCAACGGCGATCATGGCCGTCAGGATCATCGCGGTGAAAATCGAGAGAGGTACCACACGGGCGGCCACCTCGCCGCTGGCCCGGCCCAACTGACTCGAGAGCAGCCGCCAGGCGAAATCGCCCGCCGCCATCAGTAGCACCAGGTCGATCAGCCCCAGCAACAGCACCGAATGGGGAATATAATGTTTGAAAAGGCGGATCATCGGTGCCGGCTTTGCCCTTGCGTCCAGCCCGAATGCAGGCCTTAGCCCAGATACCTAGGCCCGCAGGCGTAAAATGTCGGTAAATTTGACAGGGCTGGCTGGCCCGATCGAACTAGCGCCTGAACTCGAAGGGCACGAGGCCGCGGGTACGCTCGTCAAAATCGAGTGCCGCGCCGCGCGGCGGGACCGACCTTTGACGGCAATCGGCCCGGTGGCAACTGGCGCAGCCAAGCCCGGTGGGCGTGGCCGCCTCGGGGCCAAGAGCCATGCCTCGCGCCGCCTCCAGCGCGCCGGCATATCGCGCCTCGACCCCCAGCACGACGACGAACCGCGCCTGATCGGTATCAAGCGCACCGCTGGCATCGACCGTGCGGGCCATGGTGAACCACTGCCCTTGCTGCCCCGAAGCGTCTTCCACCGCGATCAGCTGGCTGCACAACCGCCCTGGCCGATCGAACGCCGAGTGGGCAGACCACAGTGGGCACCCCACCCCGCTCTCGAGCAGCAGCGCGCCGCTGGCCCCCACATGCCGCTTGGAAAACTGCCCCGCCCGGTCCAGCCGCGCCATGAAGAAAGGCAAGCCACGTTGCCCCACCCGCTGCAAGGTGGTCAGGCGATGGGCCAATTGCTCGAAGCTGACGCCAAAGCGCCGCTGCAGAACGCCCAGATCATAGCCCGTCGCCTCGCAGGCGCGCAGAAAGCGGCCATAGGGCATCAGAACCCCGGCCGCAAAGCAGGCCGCCAGATGGCGCCGGAACAGCCGATAGGCGGCCCGATCCGGAAACTGCGCGCCATTGGCCAGCGCGGTCATCGCCTCGCGCTGTTCGAGCAGGGCCAGTTGCACAGCCATGTTGAAATTGCGCGCCGGCGCATCCAGCAGTTCGGAAAGCTGCAACTGGCGCGCATGCAGGTCGAGGCGGCGCAGGGCATCGGGCATCACATCGACCGGCAGTATGCGCAACGAGAGCTGGTGCCTTTGGCGCAAACGCTCAGCCAGCGCAGCGCCAATGTCTGCGCTCGACAGGCGCAATTCGTCCGACAAAGCCTCGGCGGCGGCATCAAGGTCGGCAAAATGCCCGCGCCACCGGTCGATCTCGCGGCGCACCAGCTCTAGTGGATCACTGGCCGGGTTTTGCCCGCTTGCTCCGCCTGCCGCATCATACAGCCGCGCAAAGGCCAGCGCCGCCTGAGGCGCCGCGGCCAGCCATTCGGCAATCTCGTCGCGGTCGATGGCCAGATCGGCAAAGCGTTCGTCGGCCAGGCGTCGGCGCAGGCCGTCAATGCCGCCCACCGCCTCGTCCTGGCGCAGGCTGCGCGGGTCGAAATCGAACTGTTCGGCCAGCAGCACCACCAGCCGCCCCGAAAGCGGGCGCTGGTTGCGCTCGATCAGGTTGAGATAGCTGGGAGAAATGGAGAGCCGCGCAGCCATGGCGCTTTGCGTCAGCCCTTCGCGGCGGCGCAGGCGGCGGATGGCCGGGCCGGCCATGAGGATGGCGTCGTTCATGGCTACCATTTGTCACAAAATTTACAACTTCACAAGCGAATTGGCGTCATCACGCGCCTTATCACAAGTTTGAATGTAAGTTTTCATATTGGGCGGCCGCGCTGTGCGCTATCAGGGCTTCAGCAAGCAACACCCCAACCGGGAGGCATACCATGGAAACGCAGACCACCACTCAGGCCGCCACCGAGATGCCCCACCGCGAGCCCGCCCGCGCCCGCGCCCTGCTCTCGACCGCCGACTTCCACCTGCTGCGTGCGGCCCTGGCCAGCCACGCCAAGGCAACCGACGACCCGATGGAACTGGCGCGCATCAACGCCCTGTTCCATCGCCTGGGCAACTATCGCTGAACAGCCGGCCCTTCGGGACGCAACCGGCAGGCAGAGGCGGCCACCACCGCCTCTGACACCCCGCCCAGGTCGGCACAAGATCGACCGGGCGGCTCAATCAACTCCTGGGGAGGAGTACATCGGGCGGCTGCCGGGCAATCCGGCGGTCGCCCTTTCTGTTGATGCGCCTCAACTGGCGCCCAAGGCCTTGCCCAGCGCGGCATAGGCCTGCACATGGCTGGTCCGCGCTGCCAGCGCTGCCCCTTCTGCCATGAGCGCCGACAGCCGCGCCTCGAGCGCCTGAAGGCGCGTATCCTCGCCGTGATCGAAACGCTGCCCGGCCAGCACTGCCACCTGCTCGGCGGCGGCGGCGGCGTTCTGGGTGGCGGCCTGCGCCTGCGCTGCCCGGGCCAGACGGTTGGCCGCCGTCTCGCTGTCCGACAGGGCCGTCAGCACCGCCTTCTCGTAGCGAGCGGCGGCGGCCGCGCTTTCGGCACGCGCCCCGCGCAACTGCCCCCGCAATTGCCCGCCGGCAAACACCGGCCAGTGCAGGCTGGGGCCAAAGCCATAACGCAGCGAATTGGCGGCGGTAAAATCGCCGGTTGTGCGCGCCTGCTGGCCAATGCTGCCTGTGAGCGACAGGCTGGGGAACAGGGCCGCGTGGGCCACATCGGCATCGGCGCGATAGGCCAGCAGCTCGGCGGCGGCAGCGCGCACGTCGGGCCGCCGGGCCAGCACCTCGGAACGCAGGCCGATCAGCGCCACCTCGGGCGTTGCCGGAATGGGGGCGGGCTTGGCCAGCAGCTCGCCCATTGCCTCGGGCGGCTGCCCGGTCAGCACCGCCAGGCCGTAAGCCGCCGCCGCCGTGTCGGCCTCGGCGCTGGCCAGCGAGGCGCGCAGGGCATCGAGGCGCTGGCTCGTGCCAAGGCTTTCGTCGCGGGGCGCTTCGCCCGCCGAAAACCGCGCCTGCTGCAGGGCCAGCAAGGCGGTCAGGGCCTCCTCCTGCGCCGCCAGATTTGTCCGCCGCGCCTGATCACCGCGCAGCTCGGTGTAAAGCCGCACAACTTCTGCCGCGACGGAAAGCGCGCTGCCGGCGCGTTTGGCCGCCGCGACATCGGCCCGCGCCGCCGCCGCGCGCACGGCGCTTGCCCGCCCTCCCCACAGGTCCAGCTCCCACGAGGCGTCAAAGCCCGCGTCGAACAGGTCATAGGTGCGCGTCACGCCCGGCAGCCGGCCAAAGGGGATCATGCCATTGCCACTTTGCGCGTTGGTCGTGGCCGAACCGGTGGCGTTTACCTGCGGCAAACTGCGCCCGCGCGCGGCCTCAACACTGGCGCGGGCCGAACGCAGCCTGGCCTCGGCCTCGGCGAGGTCGGGGTTGGCGGCAAGCGCGCGGGCCACCAGCGCATCGAGCTGCGCATCTCCCAGCCCTTGCCACCAGTTGGCCGCCAGCGGCCCTGCGGGCCCGGCATCAATCCAGTGGCCGGCAGCCCCGGCAACCGCAGGGGCAGGCATATCCTGATGCGCCGCGCATCCGGCAAGGACGAGGGCCAGCGACAGGCCGGCAGTGGCAAGACGAAACATCAGGCTACTCCATCCGCGAGCGGAACAGCAGGGTGGAAACGGTAAGCGTGACCGCAGAAATAGCCATGAGCGGCCAGGTATTGGCCAGCACGGTGCTCATGGGCATGGCCTTCAGGAACAGGCCCTCCATCAGCACGACCATGTGCTTTTGCGGATCGGCCTGCGCGATGATGCGCAGCGCCAGCGGCATATTGTCGACCGGCGCGGCAAAGCCCGACAGCAGGTTGACCGGCACCGCCACCAGAAAAATGCCCAGAAACGCTTGCTGCTGGGTTTGCGCCAGCGCCGAAACGGTCATGCCAAGGCCGATGTTGGCCGTCAGGAAGAAAAAGGTGGCGATGTAATAGCCCAACAACGTGCCCCTGAGCGGTTCGCCAAAGGCCAGCGTGATGATGAGCAGATAGAGCGTGGCGTTGACCAGCCCCACGACGAGAGGCGGCGTCATCTTGCCGATAAGGATTTCGGACAGGCGCAAGGGCGCCACCATCAGCTGATCGAACGACCCCAGTTCGCGTTCGCGCGCGACCGATTGCCCCGCCACCGACAGCGAGGAAATGGAGGCAACCGTTGCCACAAGCGCCGGCAGCACAAAGACCAGAAAGTCGAGGTTGGGGTTGAACATGTGGCGTACCACGCTTTGCCCGCTGGGCGCCGTATCGGCCGGCAGGCCGCGCAGGGCCAGCCCTGCCCGCCCCACAATCTGCGCCAGATAGCCGCCCATGATCTGCGCCGAATTCGACCGCCGCCCGTCGCACACCGCCCCCGCGCTGGCCGGTTTGCGCGCGGCCACATCGCGGCTCAGCCCCTCGGGCAAAACGATGGCGCACAGCACCTCACGCCGGTCGATCGCATGGGCTAGGTCAGCATAGGAGGACAAGCGAACCAGCGCGCGAATGTTGGGGCTGCCGGCCAATTGCTGCACCACCTCGCGCGAGGCCGGGCCATTGTCGAGGTCGAGCAGGCCGATATCGACGTTCTTGACCTCGAGCGTGGCGGCCGAGGCAAAGAGCACCAGCTGCATGATGGGCGGCCCCACCAGAATGATCCGCGCGCGCGGGTCGCGCAGCACCGCCCACATTTCCTTCACGATCATCGCCCGGCAGCGCACCAGGAAAGCCAGCCAGCGGTTCATGCCACGCGCCTTTTCGTCTTGGCCAGCGTGATGCCGAAAAACACCGCGCCAAACAGCAGCATCATGCCCATGTCGGGCAGGAACAGGCCCCAGTCGTCGCCTGCCAGAAACACCGTTTGCAGCGAGGGAATGAGGTAGCGCGCCGGTACGATGCGCGTCACCCACTGCACCCACACCGGCGCCGAGGAAATCTCGTAGATGAAGCCCGAGAGCAGCAGCGAGGGCAGGAAGGCTGCCAAAAGCGCGATCTGGCTGGCCACATACTGGCTGCGCGAGAGCGCCGAGATCATCAGCCCCTGCCCCAGCGCGCAAAACAGATAGCACGAGGAGATGGCCAGCAGCGCCAGTACCGTTCCCCGAAACGGCACGCCAAACAGCACCAGCGACACCACCGTGCAGGTCACCATCGCCCCCAGCCCCAGCACGTAATAGGGCACCACCTTGCTCACCAGCAGTTCGCCCATGCCCAGCGGCGTGGCCATGATCGCCTCCATCGTGCCGCGTTCCCATTCGCGCGCCAGCACCAGCGCGGTCAGCAGCGAGCCGATCATGGTCATCACGATGGCAATGGCGCCCGGCACCAAAAAATACCGGCTGATCGATCCGGGGTTGAACCAGTAGCGCAACGTCAGGTCGAGCGGCGGGGCAGCCGCTGGGCGAGCGCTGCGCGCGGCGGCCCAGTTCTGGCGCACGCCCTCGGCATAGGAGGCGACGAAAGCGGCGTTGTTGGGCTGCGAGCCATCGGTAATGACCTCGATCGCGCCGCCACCGCGCGTGGCCTGCCGGCTGAAATCCTGTGGAATGGCCACGATGCCGCGAATGGTGCCGGCCACCAGTTGGTCCTTCAGATGCGGCACATCGCCGGTGGCCACCACATCGAACCATGGCGACTGGCGAAAGGCGCCCGCTAGGCTGACCGCCGCCTCGCCCCCGTCCTGCTGCGATATGCCGATGCGCGTGCGCCCGGTATCAAGGTTGAGCGCATAGCCGAAGATGAGGATGAGGATGACGGGCAGCACGAAAGCGATGAGGATGGTCGACGGGTCGCGCAGGATCTGCCAGGTTTCCTTGACCAGCATGGCCCGCAGGCGGCGCGCAGGCAGGCTCATGCGGCCTCCTCCTCTCGCTCTGCATCGGCCGCGCGGATGAGCGCGGCAAAGGCTTCCTCCATGCTGGCGGCCGGCGGGCCATCGGGGCCACCGGCCGCCGCGCGCAGCTCGTCAGGCGTGCCCGTGGCGATCTGGCGCGAGCGATAGATGAGCGCGATGCGGTCGCAATATTCGGCCTCATCCATGAAATGCGTCGTCACCAGCACCGTCACCCCCCGGTCGACCAGCGCCGTAATGTGGTTCCAGAACTCGCGCCGCACCAGCGGGTCCACGCCCGATGTCGGCTCGTCGAGAAACAGGACCGGCGGCTGGTGCATGACCGCGCAGGCCAGCGACAGGCGCTGGCGAAAGCCCAGCGGCAGCGTGCCGGCATTCATGTCGAGAAAGGGGGCAAGGTGGAAGATCTGCGTGACATGGTCGATGGCCGCGCGCGCCGCGCCGCCCGACAGCCCGTAGATGCCCGCAAAGAAAGCCAGATTCTGCCGCACCGACAGATCGCCATAGAGCGAGAATTTCTGCGCCATGTAGCCCAGCGACTGGCGCGCATCGGCCTTGGCCCGGCGCAAGTCGTGGCCGGCCACGCTGCCTGTCCCTTGCGTGGCGGTAATCAGGCCGCACAGCATCTTGAAGGTGGTCGACTTGCCCGCGCCATTGGGGCCAAGCAGGCCAAAGATCGTACCGCGCGGCACGGCAAAACGAATGTCGCTGGCCGCCGTAAAGGCCCCGTAGCGCTTGGTCAGGCCGCGCGCCTCGATGGCGGGGGCATCGTTTTCGGGGATGGCGCGATATTGCGCGGCCAGCGCGCTTTCGGCCAGGTCCGCCCCGCCCAGCGCGTCGATAAAGCCATCCTCGAAACGCGGCGCAATGGCATCATCTGCCGACAGGCCCAGCTCGCCGCCCACTTCGGCCACCGGCGCGCGCAGCAGCAGGCGCAGGCTCTCGCCGTGGCGCACCGCGTCCATCACCGCGCCGCTGGCCCTCAGGGCGCGCATCCGCTCGCGCCGCTGCGAGGCAGGCACGCCAATCTGCACCACGCGCCCAGCCATGCGGTCCATCAGGTCGGCCGGAGGGCCTGCATGCAGCAACCGCCCCTCACTCAGCAGGTAAACCCGGTCGCACCGCTCGGCCTCGTCGAGATAGGCCGTCGACCACAGCACCCCCACCCCCTCGCCCGAGAGCGCGCGCACCATGTCCCACAACTCATGACGCGACACCGGATCGACCCCCACCCCCGGCTCGTCGAGCAGCAGCACGTCCGGCTTGGACACCAGCGCGCAGGCCAGCCCCAGCTTCTGCTTCATCCCGCCCGACAATTGCCCGGCAAGCCGCGTGCGAAACCGCGCCAGATCGGTAAAGTCGAGCAACCGGCCAAACGTGGCCTCGCGCTCGCCTTGGGGCAATTCGCGCAGGTCCGCATACAGGTTCAGGTTCTCGATGACCGAAAGGTCTTCGTACAGGCCGAAACGCTGCGGCATATAGCCCAGCCTTTCGCGCCGGGCCTGCGTTGCAATGGCGCCCAGCACCTGCGCCTCGCCGCCATCAGGGTCGACCAGCCCCGCCAGAATGCGGATCAGCGTGGTCTTGCCCGCGCCATCGGGGCCGACAAGGCCGGTCATCTCGCCCGGCAGAATGGTGATATCCACCCCGTCGAGCGCGGTGATGGCGCCGAAACGCTTTACCACCCCCAGCGCTTGCGCAAGGGGTGCGGGGGTGGCCGCCCCGCTCACCGGCCGGGCGCGGCGCCGGTCACGCGCACGCTCACCGGCTGCCCCTGATGCAGCGCGCCATCGGGGTCGGACACCAGCACCCGCACGCGATAGACCAGATCGGCGCGCAGGCTTTGGGTCTGCACCGTCTTGGGGGTGAATTCGGCGGCGCTGGCGATGGCCGCGATCGTGCCGTGATAGGTGCGCGCAATGCCATCGGCGCTCACCTCAACCGCCTGGCCGGGGGCGATGCGGCCAAGGTCGGGCTCGGCCACATAGGCGCGCACCCGCAAGGGCCGGTCGATGGTGAGGGTGAACACCGTTTCGCCCGGCTGGACGATGGCGCCCGGCTCGCGCGCGCGGGTGAGCACGGTGCCCCCTTCGGGCGCGCGCAGCACGGTGTCGGCCAGATCGGTTTTCGCCTTGCTGGCATTGGCGGCGGCGGCATCGGCCTGCGCGGCCGAGACGGCCACATCCTCGCGGCGGAAGCCGGCGGTTTGCAGGTCATAGGCTGCGCGCGCCTGATCGAGCAGGGCGCGCGCGGCGTTCATGTCGCTGCGCGCTGCCTCGAGCTGCCGCTGGCTGACAGCGCCTGTCGGGGCGAGGCCCTGCTGGCGGTGATATTCGGCCTCGGCTTGGGCAAAGCGGGCCTGTTGCGCTGCCAGTGCCTGCCGGGCCTGCTCGATTTCCTGCGGGCGGGCGCCAGCGCGGTATTTGGCCAGATTGGCCCGCGCCAGCGCCAGTTGCGCCCCTTGCGCGTCGGCCGCGTCCTGCAGGGGCCGCGCGTCAAGCCGGCCCAGTTCGGCGCCGGGCGGCACATGCGCGCCCTCGTCCACGTTCAGCGCGGCAATGCGCCCGCCCACGCGAAAGCCCAGATCCACCTGACGCACATCGACATTACCATAAAGCGTGAACGCGCCCTCGTCGCGGTGCGTGGCGCGCCAGGCGGCCCCGCCCGCCCCCACCAAAACCAGCACGAGCACGCCGCCGATGACCAGCTTGCGATTCATCCCTGCCTCCTTGCGCGACGTATTCATGCACCACCAGCCGGTTCGCCACGGCCGCGCTTATGCCCGGATGATCGTGATGCAGTCCTTGGCCAAAATCAATCCGATACGGCCTGAGGCAAAATTCAGCTGCCATGATGGGGCGGCAGGGCCAGCTTCCAGCGGATGGCCGCGCCCCTCACCGCAAAGCCCAGCACCCCCGGCCAGGGCGCCGCCACCCCCAGCCAGAGCAGGCCCACATAGACCGCCGCTGCCACAAGCGCCGCCGTCACGTACAATTCGTGTCGCATCAGGATCGAGGGCACCCCGGCGGTGATGTCGCGGATCACCCCGCCAATGCTGGCCGTAATAATGCCCGCCGTAATGGCCGGCACCGCGGGCACGCCAAATTGCAGTGCCTTGCCCGCGCCATAGACCGAATAGGCCGCAAGCCCTGCCGCATCGAACCAGTCGAGCGCGCGCTCGGGCCACCAGCGCAGCGGGATAAGCCATGCCGCCAACGCCACGCCCACGCACAGCATGACCGGCACCCAGTCGCGCATCCAGAAGATGGGCGCGCCAATCAGCACATCGCGCAAGGTGCCCCCACCCGTGGCCGTGATCAGCGCGAAAAAGCACGCGCCGATAAAGTCGAGCCGCTTGCGCGCCGCCGCCAGCGCCCCCGAGGCCGCAAAAACCCCAAGCCCGGCAAGATTGAGCCACGAAAGAATGGATTCGAGCGATACGGTCATGCGCCACAGCCTAGCCCGAAGGTCACGCGCCGTCATGTGCCGCTTTTTGCGTTGCATCACAAAGCTATTGGGCATAGCCGGAGGCTTAGATAAAATACGTGGAGTTTGCGTTGCCCGGGTCGCTGTCTCGTCGGATCATCGTTGTCTGCGGTGTGCTGTGCGCGGCGTTTGTGCTGCTTGCGGGCCTGCTGCTCGATCAATCCTCGCAGATGCGCTCGAGCCTGCGCTGGGTTGCGCATTCCTCCGAGGTGCTCAAGACCGCGAACCGTTCGCTCGATCATGTTCGGGCTGCGGAATCGGGCCTGCGCGGTTTTGTGCTGACCCACGATCCGGCCTTTGCCGAAATGGTCGCCGCCGAGATCGTGGCGGCGCGTCAGGGCGCCATCGCCCTCACCCAGCTCACGCTCGACAACCCCTCGCAAAGCGCTCGCGCCACGCAGATCCGCGCGCTGATCGACGAACGCACCGCCAATCTGGAAAAGGTTGCCGCACTGGCGCGCTCGGGCAATTTTGCCGCGGCGCAAACGCTCACGGCCACCGGGCGCGGGCGCTTCCTGATGGCGCTGGTCGACGCACGGGTGAGCGATCTGGTGAACGAGGAGCGTACCCTGTCGGTCTCGCGCATGAGCGCTGCCGAAGACCGCCTGGCCCAGATCCGCTCGCTGGTGATGTTCGGAACGCCGCTGACCATACTGGCGCTGATGCTGGCATGCCTGACCTTCATCAGGCGCATTCGCCGGCCGGTCGATGCCATGCTGGCGGTCATGGGCCAACTGGGTGCTGGCGATCGGCGCGCGCGCATCGATACCGACATGAAATCGCGCGAGTTCGAGAGGCTGGCGCAAGGCTACAACGCCATGGCCGACGAGCTGGTCAGCGCGGTTGCCGATCAGGTCGACAGCGAGGAGCGGCTGCGCGTGGCCAATCTGGAGCTGAGCAACAACGCCCAGGTCCTGCGCGAGCGCGGCGAGGTGATCGAGCTGCTGGGCGGCATGGCCCACCGCATGCAGGCAGCCCGCACCGATGACGAGCTGGCCGCCATCATCCGCGTTTTCGTGCCGCGCGTGCTGCCCGAGATCCCCGGCGCGCTGTATGCCCACAACAACTCGCGCAACCTGCTCATTCCCATTGCCGCATGGGGCGGGCAAACGGTCGAGGCGGCCGGTTTTGCCCCCGACCAGTGCTGGGCGCTGCGCCGCGGGCAAAGCCATTTCGTGATCGAGCCGGGCTCGGACATCGTGTGCGCGCATGTGGGGCCGGGCGATGATCACTACCACTGCGAGCCGCTGCTGGCTGGCGGCGAGGTGATTGGCGTGCTGTATCTGAAAGGCGTGGTGATGGCGGAAAACCGCTTCCGCCTGACAGTGCTGACCGAGAACATCGCCTCGGCGCTGGTCAACCATCGCCTGCAACGGGGCCTGCGCGAACAGACGATCCGCGATCCGCTGACTGGCCTGTTCAACCGCCGCTACATGGAAGAAACGCTGGCGCTCGAGATCGCGCGGGCCACGCGCTCGGGCAGTCCGCTCGGGCTGGTCATGTGCGATGTCGACCATTTCAAGCGCTTCAACGACGAGTTCGGCCATGACGCGGGCGATGCCGTGTTGCAGGCCGTGGCCGCCGAAATGCGCAACCGTTTCCGCGATGGCGACGTGATCTGCCGGTTTGGCGGCGAGGAATTCACCATCATCGCGCCGGGCACCACGGCCGCAACTCTGGCAAGCCGGGTCGAAATGGTGCGCCACGCCATCAGCGAGCTGACCGTGCATCAGGGCGGGCGCACGCTGGGGGCAATCACCATGTCTTTCGGCATCGCAACGTGGGAAGACACGATGGAGCGCGACGGATCGACGCTGATCAGCGCTGCCGATGCGGCGCTGTATCAGGCCAAACGCGCTGGTCGCAACCGTGTGGCCATCGACCGTCGCGCCGAAGTGGCGGACTGATCAAAACCAGCTTTTCAGCCCCAGCACGACCGCGCGGGTAGCGGCACTGTCGCCCTGCGCGCGCGCGTAATCGGCCGAACGGCCCGCCGCCCAGTTCCACGACAGCCCCACATAGGGCGCGAATTTGCGCGATATTTCGTAGCGCAGGCGCAGGCCGATCTCGGCGCCCGCCAACCCTGCCCCCATGCGCGCTGCCGGCATATCCTGCGCCGAAAGGTCGATCTCGGCGCGCGGTTGCAGCACCCAGCGGCGCGTGATGCGCTGATCGACCGAAGCTTCGAAGCGGGCGGTCATCTCTCCCCTGTCCGAAATATAGGCCGCCGCCAGCAGGTCGAAACGGTAAGGCGCAAGGCCCTCGAGCGCCAGCATGGCATGGGTGCGCGCCGGCGTGGGGCGAATATCCTGCCGCAGGCCCGCCTGCAGGTTCCACCAGGGGCTGATCGCGCGCGAATAGGCCACCTCGATCTCGGCCTGATCGAGGCGCTGGCCCACCTGCCCCTCGCCGCGCGTGCGCAGCAGCAGGCGGTTCACATCGCCGGTCCAGCCCTCGCCCTCCCAGCGATATGCCTCGCCGCCCTTGCCCAGCTGATATTCGGCCAGATCCACCTTCATCGCGCTGTAACGGGGGGCAGAATGGGCCGCCATCATAGCCATCTCGGCCCGCTCCATCGCGGCAGGCGCCCAATAGCGATCGGCCGCCCGGTCGTGCGCCACCGCCGGCGCGTCGAGGCTGCCCGGCGACTGGTCGGTGCCTTTGGGCTGATCGGCGTCATCAGCCTGTGCGGGCGCATGGTGGGCATGGCCGGCCATCTCCTGCGCGCGCAGGCCGCAAGGCGCCGACAGCACGGCTACCGCCGCAAAAGCGTAAAGGCCAGCGCGTCTCATGCCGGGCGCACCTGCACGATGCGCATCATGCCCATCGCCATGTGCAGGAACAGGTGGCAATGAAACGCCCAGTCACCCGGCTGAGCGGTCACATCGAAGCTCACCTTGCCACCCGGCAGCACGCTGACCGTATGCTTGCGCGGGCTGAACTGGCCATGCCCGGTGACCAGCTCGAACAGATGGCCATGCAGGTGAATGGGGTGGGCCATCATCGTGTCGTTGATCAGCGTGAAGCGCACCCTTTCGCCCGTGCGCAGCGGTATCGGCTCGTGCGCCTGCTGCATGGTCTTGCCGTCCATCGACCACATGTAGCGGTCCATCGCCCCGGTCAGATGCACCTCGATCTCGCGGCCGGGCGCGCGCAGGTCGGGATTGGCGGCCTGCGCCACCAGATCGCGATAGGTCAGCACCCTGTGACTGGCCCCGACATAGCGCGCGTCCAGCCCGATGCCCGGATCGCCAGTGCGATCCATCGGCATGGGGTTTATCATCTCGACGCCCGGCCCCATGGCCACTTGCGGCGCCAGCGATCCGTCGCGCATTTTCATGCCCTTCATGGCATGGCCGCCCCCTGGGCTATCGCTGCCCCCTGCGCTATCGCTGCCCATATCCATGCCCATGTCCTTCATGGTCAGCAGCGGCCGTTTGCGCAGCGGTGGCACCGGGGCTGCCATGCCGGGCGCCGGCGCCAGCGTTGCGCGCGCCATGCCAGAGCGGTCCATCGTTTCGGCCGCGATGGTATAGGCGCGCGCCTCGGGCGTCACGATGATGTCATAGGTCTCGCCCGGGCCGCACTGCAGTTCATCGACCGCGACCGGGCGCACATCCTGCCCGTCGGCGGCCACCACATGCAGGTTCAGCCCCGGAATGCGCAGATTGAAATAGGTCATGGCAGCCGCATTGATAATCCGCAGCCGCAACGGCTGACCGGGCACGAAAAGGCCGGTCCAATTGTCAGCAGCGCCACGACCGTTCACCAGATAGCGCATCACCGCGCCGGTCACATCGGCGATGTCGGTAGGGTCCATCCGCATTCGCGCCCATTGCAGGCGCTGGGTCAGTGCCTGCCCGTGCCCGCCCAGCAGACCGGCCAGCGTCTGGGGCTGGCGGTTGTAATAGCCGGGCTGGGCCTTGAGGTTGCGCAGAATACGCGCCGGGTTCACAAAGCTGTGGTCCGAGAGCAGGATCACATGCTCGGCGGCGGTGGGGGCCGGTTCTGCCGGGTCGATGACGATTGCGCCATAACACCCCATCATCTCCTGCAGGCCAGAATGGCTGTGATACCAATAGGTGCCGGTCTGCGTGACGACGAATTCGTAGGTAAAGCTCGAGCGCGCCGCAATGCCGGGAAACGACACGCCCGGCACGCCATCCATCTGGAAAGGCAGCAACAGCCCATGCCAATGCAGCGAGGTGTCCTCGTCGAGTTCGTTAATGACCGTGAGGCGCAGCTTTTGCCCCTGTCGCAGCCGCAAGGTCGGGCCAGGCACGCTGCCATTTATGCTGATGGCCTGGGCCATGCGCCCCTCGATCGACAGGCTGCCCTTGCCGATGCTGAGCGTGATCGCCTGGCCCGAGAGCGATGGTGTGGGCCGATGCCTGTCGCGATCCGCCGCCGAGGCGAACGCCGCCCCCGGCTGACAGGCCAACATGGCGCCGCCACCGCACAGCAGCCCTCGTCGGCTAAGATATGGCATATCGATCATCGCTGGTCCCGTGGCATGGTTCAATTGCCTTTACGCACGCCGCGCGATTGCCCCTTGCCCATCAGGGCGATTATGCAACAGTTTCAGGCGCCGCGATCCATCAGCTCGCTCAACCGCCTGCGCGCGCGATACAGGCGCGTCTCGACC
>DATMUT010000026.1:0-2739 GCA_035563755.1 Novosphingobium sp. | reverse complement strand
CCGGCCACCCCATGCCCTGGGTGCTGGTGCTGGGCGGCGCCGAGGGTGTGGCGATGGGCGGCCTGTTCTTCGGTCTCTACACGCTGCTGACCGATGCGATGGACCATGCCCGCGATGCCGCCAGTAACGGCGCCGCCAATGGCGCGGAAGGCGTGCTGGCGGGCGTGTTTGTCATGGTCGAGAAGGCGACGGCGGCGCTGGGCACTTTCGTCTTCAGCGCGATCATGAGCGCGGTGGGCTTTGTCTCGGCGCAGAATGCGGGCAGCGTGCAGCCGGCCGGCGTCGTGGGGGGCATTACGCTGGCAATGTCGGTGCTGCCGGCTTTGGCGGCGGTGGCGGCCTGCCTTTTCCTGCGCGCGCCTGCCGCGCCAAGGCTGGCAGGGGCCGCGCGCGTTGCGGGCATTATCGCTGTTCCGGTGGCGTTGGCGCTGGGCGCGGGGCTTGGCGCCTTGCCCACCAGCGCGCGCGCCGCCGATGCGCCGCCGGCCAATGGCGTGACCATCCCGCAGGTCTATACCGGGCCCGATGGCCGCTCGCATCTGGGCACGGTCACGCTGCCGCGCGCGCCCGGTTCCGATCCGCTGGCGGTCAATGCCCGCCTCTACACCACCGATGCCGAGATCGGCGTCAGCCCGCCCGGCACCTTCATCGATTTCCACCGCGTCTCGACGCCGCGCCTGCTGGTTGTTCTGGCCGGCACGCTCGAGGTGGGGTTTGGCGATGGCAGCACGCACCGTTTGCACGCGGGCGACATTGTGCTGGCCGCCGATACTACGGGGCAGGGGCATACCAGCCGCTCGGTGGGCGATGTGCCGGTGATGGCCATGACCGTGCGCCTGCCGCGCGAAGACCCGCTGCGATCGCGCGCCAGTTCGTGCCCCGATGGCATGGCCGGCGCCGACTGCGTGGCCAACGGCCTGTCGATCACCCATCCCAAACCCTGAGAGGCACATCATGCCCGTCGAGATCACCGGCCTTGTCAGCCACAACAGCGGCACGCCGCTTTACCCTGCCGCGCAAGGCGAATTCGATCCGCAGGCGATTGTCGAGAGCGCCCGCGCGCAAGAGGCCGCCGGCTACGACCGCGTGCTGATCGCCAACAATTCGCTCATGCCCGACAGCCACAACATCGCCACTTTCGTGCTCTCGCATACCACGCGGCTCAAGGTGCTGCTGGCGCATCGGCCGGGCTTTATCGCGCCTACCATGGCCGCGCGCATGCTCACCACGGTCGACCGGCTGTCGGGCGGCGGGCGGGTAACGGTGCACATCATCGCCGGCCCCAGCGACAAGGAACTGGAGGCCGACGGCGACTTTACCGCCAAGCCCGAGCGCTATGCCCGCGCGCTGGAATATGTGCAGGTGATGCGCAAGGCATGGGGCGCCGATGCGCCGTTCGACCATGAGGGGCCTTATTACCGCTGCAACAACGCCTACGCGCCGGTGCGGCCCGAAGGCGGGGCCATACCGGTGTCGTGGGCGGGCACATCGCCTGAATCGGTCGAGGCCTGCGGGCAGGTGGCCGACCTGTTCGCCATGAGCGGCGACAGCCTGGCCAACATTGGCGCGACCATGGAGCGCGTGCGCGCCGCAGCCGATGCGCAGGGGCGCAAGGTGGGCTTCATGATGACCATCCTGGCCATTCTAGGCGACACAGAGGAACAGGCCTGGGCCAAGGCCGAGCGCGTGCTGGGCGAATTTCACGAGATGATGGCGCGGGCCGGCACAGCGCCCGCCAAGGGGCCATCGAACTTCCAGTCGGCCACGCATGGGGGCGATGCGGTGCTGGCCACGGCCGCCGCCGCCCAGCGCCACGACCGATGCCTGTGGATGGGCGTGACCCATGCCGCACAGGGGCGCTTTGGCAATCAGGCCACGCTGGTGGGCACGCCCGATCAGGTGCGGGACGCGCTGATGGATTATTACCGCATGGGCGTCACGCATTTCCTGATCCGGGGGTTCCGCCCGGCACAGGACGCGGCCGAATATGGCGAAAAGCTGTTCCCCCTGCTGCGCGCGGCCGCCGATGCCCATGATGCCGATGCCCGCGATGCCGATGCCCACCGGGCCATGGCCTGACCCATTCCAGACACAACACAGCGACAGGAGGCACCCCATGACCAGCCAGACGGCCTATGAGATCACGCCGGAGCATATCGAGACTTATGAACGCGACGGCGTCGTGCTGTTGCGCGGGCTGCTCGATGCCGAGTGGATCGAGCGGATGCAGGCGGCCATTGCCCGCGTCGCGGCCGATCCGGGCGAATATGGCCTGCTTGGCCCCTCGAACGGCAAGATGCTCTCGGTGTGCTACATGTGGCGCAAGGATGCCGATTTTCGCGATTACGTGATGCACAGCCCGATTGCCGGCGCCGTGGGCCGGGTGATCGGCGCGGACTATATCCGCATGTATCACGACCACCTGTTTTCCAAGCCGCCGATGAGCCCCTCGATCATGCCCTGGCATTGCGACGAGACGGCATGGCCCGTGGCCGGCGAGATGGCGCCCAACATCTGGACCGCCTTTACCCCTGTGAACGCAGAAAACGGGCGCATCGAATATGTGGCGGGCTGGCATCGCCATTGCGTGGACAACGGGCTGACCTTTGGTTTCCGCCCCGATCAGGCCGGGGGCCTGTGCCCCAATTTCGAGGATGAGCGCGACAATCCGGCCTTCCCCTTCCGCTTCGTGACATTCGACATGGAGCCGGGCGATGCGGTGATCTTCCACCCGCACAC
>DATMUT010000025.1:0-3385 GCA_035563755.1 Novosphingobium sp. | reverse complement strand
ACAACGACGATGTGAACGAGGAGTGGCTGTCGGACAAGGGCCGCTTTATGGTCGACGGGCTGACCAAGCGTCGCCTCGACCGTCCGTATCTGCGCGTTGACGGCAAGCTTGCTCCGGTCAGCTGGGGCGAGGCGATTGCCGCTGTGGGCAAGATCGCGCCGGGCGCCAGCGTTGCGGCGGTTGCGGGCGACCTGCTCGACGCCGAGACGATGTTTGCGGCCAAAAAGCTGGTCAAGGCACTGGGTTCGGACCTGCTCGAGGGCCGTCAGACGGGTCTCGTCTACGACATCTCGAACATTGCCGCGGCCAATTTCAACACGACCTTCGCAGGCATCGAGACGGCTGACGCGATCCTGATCGTGGGCAGCCAGATCCGCCAGGAAGCGCCGCTCGTGAATGTTCGCCTGCGCAAGGCGGTGAAGCGCGGCGCCAAGGTGTTCATCATCGGCCCTGTGTGGGACACGACCTTTGCGGCCGAGTTCCTGGGCGAGGATGCCGCCATCATCAACCAGCTGCCCGAGCATGTCTGGGCGGCGCTGCGCGATGCCAAGCGTCCGGCGGTCATCCTTGGCGGTGGCGGTCTGGCCAAGGGCGCGCTCGAGCCGGCGCTCGCGATTGCCGAGCAGCTGGGCTTCGTGCGCACTCTCGAGGATGGCACGCAGTGGAACGGCTTCAACGTCCTGCACATGGGCGCGAGCCGCATGGCCAGCCTGATGCTGGGCTGGGGCCTGAAGGGCGGCATCAACGATGTCGCGGCCGCCAAGCCGAAGATGCTGATCTCGCTCGGCGCGGATGAGGTGGATTACACCAAGTTCGCCGACAGCATGATCGTCTACATTGGTCATCACGGCGACAAGGGCGCGCATGCGGCCGACGTCATCCTGCCGGCCGCTGCCTTCACCGAGAAGGCGGGCACTTTCGTCAACACCGAAGGTCGCGTGCAGTTCGCCGACATGGCCGTCTACGCTCCGGGCGAGGCCCGCGAGGACTGGACGATCCTGCGTGCGATGGCCGATGTGCTGGGCGTGAATGTGGGCTTCGACAGCTTTGACCAGCTGCGCGCGGCGATGATTGCCGAAGTGCCGGCGCTGGGCGTTGAAGGACTGGCCGATTACGGCGCGCTGCCCAAGGGCGTTTCCGGTTCGGCTGCGGGCGTGATCGCCTATCCGATCAAGGACTTCTACCTCACCAACCCGATCGCCCGTTCGAGCCCGACGCTGCAGCGTTGTTCGGCCGAGCTGATCCACGGCGAAATCCAAGCGGAGGCCGCGGAATGACCGCCTTCTTCCACTCGCTGGGTCTGCCTTTTGGCTGGGCCTGGTTCGTTTCGACGATCTGCGGCATCCTGCTGATCGCTCTGCCGCTGATGCTTTCGGTGGCGATGGTGATCTATGTCGACCGCAAGATCTGGGCGGCCATGGCTCTGCGTCGTGGTCCCAACGTGGTTGGCCCGCTGGGTCTGCTTCAGTCCTTCGCCGATGGCCTCAAGGTTTTCCTTCAGGAAACCATCGTGCCTTCTGCGGCGAACAAGGGGATTTTTGTTATCGGGCCGATCGTTACCTTCACGGTGACGCTGTTGGCCTGGGCGGTGATCCCGTTCAATTCGGGCGCGATCCTGGCCGACATCAATGTTGGCGTGCTCTATGTTCTGGCGATCTCGTCGCTGGGCGTTTACGGCACGATCATGGCTGGTTGGGCTTCGAACTCGAAGTATCCCTTCTTCTCGGCGATGCGCGCTTCGGCACAGATGATCTCGTATGAAGTCTCGATCGGCTTCATCGTGGTCTGTGTGGTGCTGTGGGCCGGCTCGTTCAACATGGGCCATATCGTCGAGGCGCAGAAGGGCCATGTTCTGGGCATCTTCAACGCTTTCGCGCTCAATCCGCTGCTGTTCCCGATCTGGGTGATGTTCCTCATCTCAAGCCTGGCCGAAACGCAGCGCGCGCCCTTCGACCTGACCGAGGCGGAGTCGGAGCTGGTTGCCGGTTACCAGACGGAATATTCGTCGATGGCTTTCGCCCTGTTCTGGCTGGGTGAATACGGCAACGTGCTGCTGATGTGCGCGCTTAACGCGACGCTGTTCTGGGGTGGCTATCTTCCGCCGCTCGACATTCCGGTTCTGTATCTGGTGCCGGGCGTGGTGTGGCTGCTGCTCAAGATCGCGTTTGGTTTCTTTGTGTTCAGCTGGGTCAAGGCGACGGTCCCCCGTTACCGCTATGACCAGCTGATGCGTCTGGGCTGGAAGGTATTCCTGCCTGTTTCGCTGCTGTTCGTCTTCCTCGTCAGCGGCTATCTCATGGCAACGGGGCATTTCGCATGACCGTCGGACAGCTCGTCAAGAGCTTCACCCTCTGGGAATTTGTGAAGGCGCACTGGCTGACCTTGAAGTATTTCTTCAAGCCCAAGGCGACGATCAACTATCCCTTCGAGAAGAACCCGCTTTCGCCGCGTTTCCGTGGTGAGCATGCGCTGCGCCGTTATCCCAACGGCGAGGAGCGCTGCATCGCGTGCAAGCTGTGCGAGGCGATCTGCCCGGCGCAGGCGATCACGATCGAGGCGGCCCCCCGCGCCGATGGCAGCCGTCGCACGACGCGCTACGACATCGACATGACCAAGTGCATTTACTGCGGCTTCTGTCAGGAAGCCTGCCCGGTCGATGCCGTGGTCGAAGGGCCCAACTTCGAGTTCGCGACCGAAACGCGCGAAGAGCTGCTCTACGACAAGGCGAAACTTCTGGCGAACGGCGACAAGTGGGAGCGGGCGATTGCCGCGAACCTTGAAGCCGATGCGCCCTATCGCTAAGGGGCCGTCAGATGATTGAAGTGATTGCCTTTTACCTCTTCGCCGCGCTTGTGGTGGCCGCCGGTGTGAACACCATTCTGGCGCGCAACCCGGTGCATTCCGTGCTCTGGCTGATCCTGGCCTTCTTTAACGCGGCCGGCCTCATGGTTCTGGTTGGCGCCGAGTTCATCGCGATGCTGCTTGTCATCGTGTATGTGGGCGCGGTCGCCGTGCTGTTCCTCTTCGTGGTGATGATGCTCGACGTCGATTTCGCCACGCTGCGGGCGGGTCTGGTCAAGAACTTCCCGCTGGGTCTGGCCGTTGCGCTGGTCCTGCTGGCCGAACTGGTGCTGGGCGCTGGCGCCTGGCAGGCCGGTGGTCTGCAGCTGGGCGTGGCCGATGGCCATGGCACAGCCATTGCCGGCGCCAGCAACACCGAGGCGATCGGCGCGCTGCTTTACGGGCGCTACCTGTTCCTGTTCGAAGCGGCTGGCGTGATCCTGCTGGTTGCCATGCTGGGTGCCATCGTGCTCACGCATCGTCAGCGCGGCGGTGTGCGTACTCAGAACATTTCGCGTCAGGTCGCTCGCCGGCCTGAGGACGC
>DATMUT010000024.1:0-7721 GCA_035563755.1 Novosphingobium sp. | reverse complement strand
CCGCCAGCCGCTACACGCCACAGCCGTGAGCGCATCCATCATCATCGGCGAGGAACCGCAGGGCAAATCCGTGCGGATCGATATCGAGGAACTGCTGGCCACGCGCCTGCTGGTGCAGGGCAATTCCGGTTCGGGCAAGTCGCATCTGCTGCGCCGCCTGCTCGAGGAATCGGCCGCGCTGGTGCAGCAGGTGGTGGTCGATCCCGAGGGCGATTTCGTCACCCTGGCCGAGCCCTTTGGCCATATCGTGGTCGATGGCGCGGCCTATAACACCAACGAGCTGGTGCGGTTGGCCAACCGCGTGCGCCAGCATCGCGCCAGCGTCATCCTCGCGCTCGACGGGCTCGAGATCGAGGCGCAGATGCGCTGCGCGGCAACCTTCCTCAACGCCCTGTTCGATGCCCCGCGCGAGCAGTGGTATCCAGCCCTCGTCGTGGTCGACGAGGCGCAGATGTTTGCGCCTGCCGCCGCCGGCGACGTGACCGACGAGGTGCGCCGCCTGTCGCTCTCGGCCATGACCAACCTGATGTGTCGCGGACGCAAGCGCGGCCTTGCCGGCATCATCGCCACGCAGCGTCTGGCAAAGCTGGCCAAGAATGTCGCGGCCGAGGCGTCGAACTTCCTGATGGGCCGCACCTTCCTCGACATCGACATGCAGCGCGCCGCCGACCTGCTGGGCATGGACCGCCGCCAGGCCGAGACGATCCGCGATCTGGCGCGCGGGCAGTTTCTGGCGCTCGGCCCGGCGATCACGCGGCGCCCGCTTTCGGTGCGCATTGGCGGGGTGCAAACCACCAGCCGTGCTGTTTCCACCGGCCTGCTGCCGCCGCCCACCACCACCGGGGAGGACCTGCACGCGCTGCTGCACGCGGCGCCCACGCAAGAGGAGCTGGCCGCCGAGGATACGCCGGTGCGCTCCGTGCTCACGCGCGATTCGTCCGACCTGCTCGAGGATATCGCCGCCTATACGATGGTGCCGGTGGCGGGCGAGGAAGTGGCACAGGCCGATAGCGGCCCCAACCTGTTCAGCGTGGCATCGGTGCCAGCGCCCCCCAGCCTGCCGCCCGAGGAAGTGCAGGCGATCATGGCCGAGATCATGGCCGACATCGCCGCCGAGCCGGGTGCAACGTTCCAGCCCATAGCCAGCCTGTTTCAGGACTTTACGGTGCGCTGCCGGATGAAGCGGGTGGGCGCGCATGTGGGCGATGCCACGCAGTTCCGCCGCCGTTTCGCCATGGCGGTGGCCGGCATCTATGCTCCGGCCGACGAGCAGTGGGCCGAATTGCTCGATCTGGCGCGCAGCGTGCCCGATGACCTGCTGGCGCCGTTTCTGGTGATTGCGCGCGCGGCCATGGACGGCGCCCCGTGCCCCGACGAGGAAGCGCTGGCCGTAGCCTATGGCACGCGTTCGGCAGGGCGTATCCGCCGTCTGCTCGACCATCTGGAAAAGAGCGGCCTGATCGTGGTCAAGACCGACTATGGCGGCCGGCGCTCGATCGGCGTGCCGCATCTGGGGGTTTCGACCTCGGCAGTCTGAGCTTTTGCTCGAAGCGCGGCAAAGGTCAGGATGCGAGGGGACTGGCCCCTCGCACCTTAACGTTTCACATTACCCGCGGCTGCGGCGCTGACCCTGGGGCGCACCTTCGCGGCGGCGGGGCGCCGCGCTGCGGCTGTCCTGGCGCTGCCCTTCGTGACGGGCGCCCTCATGGCGCTGACCATCACGGCGCGGCGCGGCGCGACGTGCCTCGGGCGCATCGCCGGTCTGGCCGGCCAGCGGGTCGAAGCGGGGGCCGGCGCTGCGCGGGGCCACGCCGCGCTGTTCGCGCTTTTCGCCCTCGCGGCGCTCGGCGCGGGCGCGGTCGTTGTCGCGCTGGCCGGGGCTGCGCTGGCCGTCGCGGCCACCATTGCGCGGCGCCGGACGATGCTTCTCGCGGCGCTGCCCGTCGGCCTGACCGCCGCGCGAACCTTCGCGGCGACCACCTTCACCGCGCCCGCCTTCACCGCGACCACGCCCTTCGGAAGGCGTGTTCTGGCTGCCGCGCACGCGCTTGGCAGGGGCGGGCAGGCGGGCCGATTCGTTCAGGAAGTCGGCCGGCAGGGGCAGCGTGTCCAGCTTCACGCCGGTCAGCTTCTCGATCAGGCGCAGATAAGGCTTCTCGTCGGGCGCGACAAAGCTGAGCGCCATGCCGTCGGCGCCGGCGCGCGCGGTGCGGCCAATACGGTGCACATACTGCTCGGGCACGTTGGGCAGTTCAAAGTTGAACACGTGGCTGACGCCCGACACGTCGATGCCGCGCGCGGCAATGTCGGTGGCGACCAGCACCTTGATGCGCCCCTCGCGGAAGCCCTTGAGCGCGGCGGTGCGCTGGGCCTGCGACTTGTCGCCATGGATGGCGGCAGCCTCGACGCCGGCGGGCAGCAGCGAGCGCACGACGCGGTCGGCGCCATGCTTGGTGCGGGTAAAGACGATGGCGCGGTCGATGCCGGTCTCGCCCTGATCGGCCAGGCCTTCGCGCAGCTTGATCGTCAGCAGCGCCTGCTTTTCAGCCTGGTTGACGAAGATCGCCTGCTGGACCACGCGCTCGGCGGTGGTGGCTTGCGGGGTCACCTCGACCTTGACGGGGTTCTTGATGAACTGCGCGCCCAGCTGTTCGATCGCCTGCGGCATGGTGGCCGAGAAGAACAGGCTCTGGCGGTTGGGCGGCAGCAGGCGGGCAACGCGCTTGAGCGGCTGGATGAAGCCCAGATCCATCATCTGGTCAGCCTCGTCGAGCACGAAGATCTCGACATCGCGCAGGGTAAGCGCGCGCTGGTCGATCAGGTCGAGCAGGCGGCCCGGCGTTGCCACCAGAATGTCGCAGCCCGGCACCAGTGCGCGGGCCTGCTTGCCGGCGGGCACGCCGCCAAAGATGCACTGCACGTTAAGCGAGAGATACTTGGCGTAGCCGCGCATGTTCTCGGCAATCTGGGCGGCCAGTTCGCGCGTGGGGCTGAGCACCAGCATGCGGCACGAAGCGCCCTTGCGCGGCTTGGGGTCGAGCATCAGGCGGTGCAGCGAAGGCAGCGAGAAGGCCGCCGTCTTGCCGGTGCCAGTCTGTGCCAGACCCAGCAGGTCGCGGCCCTCGATCAGCGCCGGGATCGACTGGCGCTGGATGGGGGTGGGGTCGTTATAACCCTTGGCTTCGAGCGCGCGCAGCAGGGGCTCGGCCAGGCCAAGGTCGGAAAAATAGGACATGGAATACTTTCATAATCGTCGCCCACGCGCGCAACGTACCGGACAATCCGGCCGGGCGCAGGGGGGCAAGGGGGCCAAAAGCCCGCGACCCTGCGTGACGAGGAAGCGAGGGGTGAGCCGCAACCGCAAGGGAGACAAGGGGCGGGGCGCTTGACACGTCCCTCACGCGGCCCGACTCCGAACAGAGCTGGAACAAGGCCAGCCATGCCGATTGCTGCAGGTGCGCAATAGTGCAAGTTGCGCCGATTGGCAAGATAATTACGCGAAGGGGCCTGCAGCGCGCCGCATCCCCGGCAAAGCCTCAGGTTGTGGGCGGGCGCAAGGGCATGTATCGCGCTGGGCATGAGCGATACCACACCTTCTGCCGCGCCGGTCGCACTGTCTGCCCAGGCGCCCTGTTCGGCCCCGCATATCCGCCCCGCGCAGGCCGCCGACGCCGATGCGCTGGCCGCGCTCAAGCTGGCCACGTTCCACCAGACCTTCGGGGCCGAGGGCTTTGCCATCCCCTATCCCCCCGCCGATCTGGCCGTGTTCGTGGCGCAGACCTATTCGCCCGAGCAGGCCGCCGCCGAAATCGCCGACCCGGCCCATCGCACATGGGTGGCCCATGACGAGGATGGCGCGCTGCTGGCCTATGCCCATGTGGGGCCGTGCAAGCTGCCGGTAGAGGGCGTCGCGCCCGGCGATGGCGAGCTGTACCAGCTTTACCTGCTGCGTTCGGTGCAGGGCACGGGGCTGGCCCGCCGCCTGTTCGACACCGCCATGGGCTGGCTCGAGGCGCGCGGCGGGCAGATCTGGATCGGCGTGTGGTCGGGCAATATCCGCGCCCAGCGCTTTTACGCCGGCTGCGGGTTCGAGCCGGTGGCCACCTATCAGTTCCCCGTGGGCGAGTGGCGCGATGACGAGATCGTCATGCGCCGCCTCGCCCAAGGGTAGGGGTAGCCTGCCTCAGAAGCCCCGCGCCAGCCCTTCGCGGCGCGGGTCAGCCCCGCCTTCATAGCCGCCGGGGCGCTTGACCACCGCGTGCAGGCCCGATTCCTCGCCGCGCGAGGTTTGCAGCACCAGCCCGCGCGCCGCCAGCGCGCTCATGATCTCGGGCGCGAAGGGGTCTGCGCCGAAATGGTCGCCCTTGGCCACCAGATTGGGCAGGCTGACGGCGGCCTGAGGGCTCATGCCCCAGTCGAGCATGGCCACCGTTGCTTTCAGCACATAGGCCACGATCGAGGCCCCGCCCGGCGAGCCGACAGCGGCTGCAAACCGCCCGTCGCGCCCCAGCACGATGGTGGGCGACATGCTGGAACGCGGCCGCTTGCCCGGCGCCAGTGCATTGGCGGCCGGCGTGCCGTCGCCATTGCTTGGGTCGAACGAGAAGTCGGTCAGCTGGTTGTTGAGGAAGAAACCGTCGACCATGCGGCCATTGCCGAAGATGCTCTCGACCGTGGTGGTCATCGAGACGACATTGCCGGCCGGGTCGACGATGACGAAATGGCTGGTGCCGCCCGGTTCCTTCGTGGCGTCGCGGCCGGGCAGGGGCGCGCCGGCGGGCCTGCCAAAGGTAACGGGGCCAATCTGGTCGCCAATCAGCTTTGCCCGCGCCGACAGGTAGGCGGGCGCCAGCAGGCCAGCGGGCAGCGGCACGAAGGCCGGGTCGCCCTCGTAGCGATCGCGGTCGGCATAGGCCAGGCGCGAGGCCTGCGCGAATGTGAACCATGCCACCGCGTCGCCGGCATTGCGCTTGCCGATGTCGGTGTGCTGCAGCAGCCCCAGCGCCTCTTGCAGCGCCGGGCCGCCCGAGGGGGCCTGCGGCGTGCACACCGTATAGGCGCGATAGGGGCGGCACATGGCCGGCGTCTTGCGCGGGCGATAGGCGGCCAGATCGGCCAGCGTGATCGTGCTGGGCAGCGGCCCTGCGTGCAGGCGCGCGACGATATGCGCCGCGATCGGCCCGGTCAGCAGCCCTGCCGAACGCTTCTCGGCAATCGTGTCGAGCGTTGCGGCATAGGCGGCATTCACCAGCCGGTCGCCGGCGCGATAGGGGGTGCCGTCGGGCTTGGTGAAATAGGCCTGCACGTCGGGCGCGGCGTTTTCGGGCTGATGGCCCACGATCATGCCGGCCAGGCGCGGGCTGACGATGAAGCCGTCGCTGGCCAGCTGGCGGGCTGGCGCGAACAGCATCTTCCACGGCAGGCGGCCATGCTCTTTCTGCGCCATGTCGAGCATGGCGATGGCCCCCGGCACGCCGCTGGAAATGCCGCCCAGCACCGCCGTGCCAAAGGGCAGGGTGCGCCCGTCGGCCCCCATGAACTGGCTGGGGTTGGCGCCCGATGGGGCCACCTCGCGCCCGTCATAGGCCATCGTCTGGTGCGTTTTGGCGTCGTAATAGACCATGAAGGCCCCGCCCCCCAGGCCCGAGCTTTGCGGCTCGACCAGGCCCAGCACGGCCTGCACCGCCACTGCCGCGTCAATGGCGCTGCCCCCGGCCTTGAGCACGCGCAGGCCTGTTGCCACCGCCAGCGGGTTGGCGGCTGCTACCATGGCATGTTCGGCGTGGCCCTCCTGCACGCGGGCGGGGCGGGGCGAGGGGGCATCGGCGGCCACGGGCGATGCGGCCAGCAGGGCGGCGGTCAGGGCAAGGCCAGAGGCAGCGGCGGTGGCAAGGGCACGGAGAGGCAGGCAGGAAGGCAGATGGGGGGTGGGCAAGTGACCGCTCCTGAGGGAAAGCGCGAAGGCGCCGGTTAAAGCTGGGGAATCAGTCTGTAACCGCCCATCGGTCAGGCGCAAAGGGGGGCTTTGGCGTAACTCTCGCCGGCCTTCAAGGCTGAGGTGAGGATTTGTTATCCATACGGGTGCGCGCTTTTTTCATGTTTCCTAAGTATTGGTAACCGAATGGACAACACACCTGATTCCCGCCAGGTCGTCCGCCGACCTGTGGCCATGACTGCCCGTTGCCGTACTTCAAGCGGTATGCGCGACGAGGGCGAGTTGTCGGATATTTCCACGCATGGATGCTGCGTTCGCACGCGCAGTCTTTATCTGACAATTGGCATGCGCGTGATGATCAAGCCCGACGGCATAGAAGCGATTTCGGGCGTGGTGCGCTGGATCGCCGACCGTCAGGCCGGTGTGGAGTTCGACAATCCCCTTTATGGCCCAGTTGTCGACCACCTGAGCGGCTTGCACGCCGTGAACGGTGTGGTCAGCGCGCTGTAGGCCCAAAAGGCGCCTAGCCGCGGCGGGCGTTCGCCTCGATTTCGCCCAGTACCGGATAGCCCAGCCCCTCGGGGATCTCGAGCCAGGCGACGCCTTCGCGCATCACCCTTTCGGCGCAGATCGGGCGGATGGGGGTTTGCCTTGCATGCGCGGCTGTCTCGGCAAAGCTGGCAAACTGGGCCAGTCGCTCCAGATTGCGGCGCGTGGGCAGGATGAGTGGCGCGGTTCCGGCATCCGCTGCAGCCAGCGCGCCGCTGGCGCTGGTCCAATAGGCCAGCGTGTTTTCGGTGGCGTCCACTTCGATGTCGACCGCGCCCGTGCCGATGTCGGCCAGATAGAAGCGCGTATCGAAAGCCCGCCCGCTGCGTGGGCACCACCGCGCGAAAGGCACCAGCAGGTCGAGCCGCAGCGCCCAGCCCATGTCCTCGAGAACCGGGGCCAGCGCTCCTGTAGTGGCCAGCAGGGCGCGCGCGGCCGCGGCCGAGGCGGCGGTAATGGGCCGGTCGGGCGTAATCGGCGCTATGGCCAGCACCAGTCCGGTTTCCTCGAGCGTTTCGCGAATGGCGGCGATGCGGGCGGCGGTGTCGTCGATGTGCTCGGGCTCGGCGTCTGCCGGCAGCAGGCTGCGCGCCAATATGCGGTCGGCCGGATCGACCTTGCCGCCGGGAAAGACCGCAGCGCCTGCCGCAAAACGCATTTTGGCCGACCGGCGCACCATGAGCAGTTGCGGCGCGGCATTGCCCGCCAAGCCACCGGGCGCCTTGCGAAAGATCACCAGCGTTGCCGCTGGAATGGCGCCGGGGTGGGCGGCGATGGCGGCGTCCTCGGGCGGCTGGGCTGGAGGTTGGGGGCTGGCTGGTGCGATCACTCCGCCCTAGTCGCGCTGCCGGGGCGATTTTGCAAGGGCGCGGTGGCCGACAAGGGGTTTCTCCGGATGTCGGGATATTTGGCGGCGGTTTTGGCGAGGGCCGAGGCAATGTGTCGGCCTGCTTTACAGGCGGGTGCCGCCGCCTTTTACGCCGCTTTGCCCAAACGCCCGCAAATATGCCTCTTGCGCAAACTGGCACGATGCCTGCATAGGCTGTTGTATCCCGAGCAGTCTCGAAATCGAGACGGGGCTGCTTTCCCGAGTTGTTGCCCCGTCTCACTCCCGTGTCGAGCATGTCGGTCCGCCGGTTCCCGAAACTCCCGGCAGGCCGCGCCCATCTGGTTCTCGGCGGTGTTCTCAGTCTCGCACCGCCCAGGACCAGATGGGAACTGCATCTCCTATCTCGTT
>DATMUT010000023.1:0-9282 GCA_035563755.1 Novosphingobium sp. | reverse complement strand
GGACTTCCTTCGTCACCTTGGTCGAGCTGCGGATGGCCAGGCCGTCATAATCGCCAATGCGGGCGATCAGCTGGTCGGGCGTCTCGCCGGTGATGACATCAACGTCGCAGCCCATCTCGGCAAAGATGCGGGCGGCGTTGGGGTCCATCTTGTCGGAAATCAGAACGCGGGGCTTGGTCATAGTAAAGCCTTCCTCGAACGGGAATGTAGGGGAGTAGCGGGCGCGGAAACTGTCACGCGCCCGCCAGATCAGTTAAGTTGGTCGGCTCAGGCCGCGGCAGGCGCCGTCAGCGTGGCGTAGGCGTAGTCGAGCCAGGGGCCGAGCGCCTCGATATCCTCGACGTTCACGGTCGCGCCGCACCAGATGCGAAGACCAGCCGGAGCATCGCGGTAACCGGCGATGTCGTAGGCGGCGTCTTCCTTTTCCAGCAGGGCAGCAAACTTCTTGATGAAGTCGGCGTCGGCACCGGCCACGCTCAGGCAGACCGAGGTCTTCGAACGGGTCGCTTCGTCAGCGCACAGGTGCGAGAGCCAGTCACGCTCTTCGACGATCTTGTTCAGCGCGGCGGCATTGGCGTCGCTGCGCGCCTGCAGGCCCTTAAGCCCGCCCAGATCCTTAGCCCATTCCAGAGCGAAGATCGCATCCTCGACGGCCAGCATCGAGGGGGTGTTGATCGTCTCGCCCTTGAACACGCCCTCGGCCAGCTTGCCCTTGCTGACCAGGCGGAACACCTTGGGCAGCGGACGATCGGGGGTGTAGGTTTCCAGGCGCTCGACAGCGCGGGGGCCCAGGATCAGCACGCCATGGCCGCCCTCGCCGCCCAGCACCTTCTGCCACGAGAAGGTCGCAACGTCGATCTTCGACCAGTCGATGTCATAGGCGAACACGGCCGAGGTGGCGTCGGCGAAGGACAGACCCTCGCGGTCGGCCGGGATGAAATCGGCGTTGGGGACGCGCACGCCCGAGGTGGTGCCGTTCCAGGTGAACAGCACGTCGTTCGACCAGTCGATCACGTTCAGATCGGCGATCTGGCCATAATCGGCGCGGCTGATGGTGGGGTCGAGCTTGAGCTGCTTGGCGACGTCCGTCACCCAGCCCTCGCCGAAGGATTCCCAGGCCAGCGTGGTGACCGGGCGGGCGCCCAGCATCGTCCACATAGCCATTTCGAAAGCGCCCGTGTCCGAACCGGGCACGATGCCGATGCGGTGCGTTTCGGGCAGCTGAAGAATTTCGCGCATCAGATCGATGCAATAGGCCAGCCGGTTCTTGCCGATCTTCGCACGGTGCGAGCGGCCCAGCGACTCGGTCGCCAGCTTGTCAGCAGAGAAGACGGGGGGCTTGGCGCAGGGACCCGACGAGAAAAAAGGACGAGCGGGTTTGGTAGCCGGAATAGTAGCAGTCATGTAGACTCTCCTCACAGAGAGCACGCGCGGCGTTGGGACCGCGTGGCCCGGCGCTCCCTCTATAGATGCGCGGGTCGAAGTCAAGGGTGCAAAAGAGCCGGCCCATCTTGCACCAAAGGTCGCCAGACGGCGCCGGCATCGCGTGCGACTCGGGCCGTCGCGCGTGCGACTCGGGCTGGCGCATCGGCCGCCAGCGCGCATTGCCGCAGCCATATGCCTTGAATTAAACGGGCTTTAGCCAAACGCAGGTATCCTGCCCCAATGCCCTTAGCCGCTCAGCACGCAACCTTGCCCAGAACATCTTTCGCGACCCTTGGGCGCGCGACAGGCTGCGGCGTTGCGCTGGTGGCCGCACTGGCGCTCAGCGCCTGTCAGGCCGTGCCGGAGCATCGCTCGCACACAGGCGCAACCGCCCTGCGCCCCTCGGTCGACGCCGGCAAATGCCTGGCCGACCTTGGCGCCCGCATGGCCAATTTCACCCCCCTGCCCGACCAGTATTTTGGCGCAGGTTGCTCCAATATCAACACCGTGCGCCTCTCGAGCGTGACCAGCGACAGCGCCTGGCTGTCGCTCACCAACCTGGGGCCGGTGGCCTGCCCGCTGGCCAACACCTTTGCCGGATGGGCGCGCTTTGGCGTCGATCGCGCCGCGCGCCAGTATCTGGGCAGCCCGCTGGCGCGAATCGAGACGATGGGCAGTTACGCCTGCCGCAATGTGGCCGGCACCGATCGGCGATCGGCCCACTCGACTGGCAACGCCATCGATGTGTCAGGCTTCGTGCTGGCCAACGGGCGCCGCGTGACGGTGCTGGCCAACTGGGCCGGCGCCCCGGACGAGCGCGATTTCTTCGCGGCCATCCACCAAAGCGCCTGCCGCCGCTTCGGCACGGTGCTGGGCCCCGACTACAACGCCGCGCACCGCAACCACATGCATCTCGAAATGTCGCCAACGGCCTATTGCCACTGAGCACCGCGAACCGTCACCCGCGGCGCGGCTCAGTCGAAATGATAATCCGGCAGGCCATGCAGCGCGCTCTTCAACGCCTCGCCCCAGCTTGACGACACCTGCTGGTAGTAGGGGTCGTTGGCGGTAATGCGCTTTTCGTGCGTCGGCGTGAACTCGTCCTTGCCGATCACCAGCAGATCGAGCGGCAGGCCCACCGACAGATTGGCCTTGAGCGTCGAGTCAAAGCTGACCATCAGCAACTTGACCGCATCCTCAAAGCTCATCTTGCGGTCATAGCCGCGCAGGATGATGGGCCGGCCATACTTCGTCTCACCAATCTGGAAGAAGGGCGTGTCGAAACTGGCCTCGATGAAATTGCCCTCGGGATAGATCAGGAACAGGCGCGGCTGCTGGCCCTGAATTTGCCCGGCCAGAATCAGCGTGGCCGAGAACTGCCCCGCCGCCTGCGGGCCATTGTCCGCATCGCCCTCCTGGATCGTCTCGCGCAGGCACTTGCCCACGATGCTGGCGATCTGGAACATGGTGGGCGCCTCGAGCAGCGAATTGTGCCGCTCGGCCGGGGCCTTGGTCCGCTCTTCCAGCTTCGAGACAACCGCCTGGGTCGTGGCCAGATTGCCGCTAGTCATCAGCGCGATGACACGGTCCTCGAACACTTCCCAGTGGAACATCTTGCGGAAGGTCGAGATATTGTCGACGCCGGAATTGGTGCGCGTGTCGCTCATCAACACCAGCCCGGCATCCAGCATCATGCCCACGCAATAGGTCACAACACGTCCTTTCGGCCTGCGCATGGAGAGTCGCCCGCGCCCGGCCTCGTCAAAGTTAACAGCGTCCCCGAATCTAGCGCAAGCCAGTGAGGAAATCGCGTGCGAGGGTCAAGGTAAACTAGGGGAGACACCGAGGGTACGGGCCAATCCCGCCAAAGCCCGCCTGCGGCCACCCGTTAACGGGCGCGCCGGGCTATTGTGCCATCACCTGCTGCGCCACGGCCAGCGAAACGGACAACTCCGCCTCGCCCCCGCCCACCGACACGCTGGTGACAGGCGCCGCATCGCGGTAATCCACACCAATGGCCAGGCGCACATGCCGCCCGTCGGGGCACACCGCATTCGAGATGTCGAAGCCCACCCAGCCAAGACCGGGCACATGCGCCTCGACCCAGGCATGGCCGGCGGCCTGCTCGATACGGCCCTCCATCAGCAGATAGCCGCTGACATAGCGCGCCGGCACCCCCAGCACCCTTGCCGCCGCGATAAAGGCATGGGCATGGTCCTGACACACGCCGCGCCCCAGCGCCAGCGCCTCCTCGGCGGTGGTTTCGGCGCCGGTGTGGCCCTGCTCATACACAATCGCCTCGGCCACGGCGTCCGACAGGTCGTGCAGCACCGGCAGCACGTTGCCCCCCTCGGCCAAAGGCGCGGCAAATCGCGCCGCCAGCGCCTTGACCAGCGGCCCGGCCTTGGTGAGCGGCGTGGGATTGAGGAACACCCACAAGGGCATGAAGCCGTGATGCGGCCCGATCACGCCGGCGGTATCGCGCGTCTCGACCGTGCCGCGGCAGGAAATGGTGATTTCCTCGGCCGTATGGTCGAACGAGACGAGCAGCGTCTGGTTCTGGTTGTGGTCCTCGTACTCGGCCTCGATCGTGCCGCCACCGATGGTCATCGTCCAGTCGAGCACATTCTGCACCCCGCAGTCGCGCGGGCGCAGCCGCAGCCGTTTCACCCCCTGCACCGCCGGCGTTTCGAAGCGATAGGTGGTGTTATGCTCGATCGCGATACGCATGGGGACAGGGCCCTTTCGCTACTGAAAGATGCGCGCGGCGCCTTGGCCGGGCGCTATTCGGAAAAACGGTAGTCGGCGGCGATGGCATCAGCAATACGCCGATTGCCGGTAACAAAGTCCGTAATGAACTCATGCAGGCCATCCTCGAAGATATGGCCGATGTCGGATTTGGCCAGACGCTGGCCCGCCTCGCGCAGCAACAGGTGCGAGGGCATCTCCATCTCGTAGGCGCGCGCAAGGCTCGCCATGTTCGATGCCAGCTTGTTGTAGCAGAAGGCCAGACTGCGCGGGAAACGCTGGTCGAGGATGAGGAACTCGGCAATGCCGCGCGGATCGAGCGCGCCCGCGTTGAGCCAGCGGAACGCCCGCTCGCCCGCGACCGAGCGCAGCACCATCTCCCACTGCGCATTGTCGAGCCGCGAGCCGACCCAGGCCAGCGAGGGCAGCAGCACATGGTACTTCACGTCGAGAATGCGCGCGGTATTGTCCGCTCGCTCGATATGGCAGCCGATGCGGGCAAAGTTGAAGATGTCGTTGCGCAGCATCGTGCCCTCGATCGCGCCGCGCACCAGCGTTGACTGGCGGCGGATCGCATCGAGCACCGTGCCAAGGTCGGCCTCCTTCACAGGGCGCGCCAGCACATCGCGGATGATCATCCAGCTCTCGTTGGTGGCCTCCCATACCTCGCGGGTAATGGCCGTGCGCACCATGCGGGCGTTGGTGCGCGCATTCTCGACCATGGCCAGCACGCTGATGGGATTCTCGGGCGAGCGCAGCACATAGTTGGTGACCACCGGGCCGGTGTATTCGCCGCCCTTGCCGGCATAGTCATCGTCCAGACCCAGCGTGATCATCACGCTGCGCCACTCGTCGCCCGCGGCGCTGTGGCCGCGCGTCAAAGCCATGCGAAAGCCGGCGTCGAGCATACGCGCGGTGTTTTCCGCACGCTCGAGATAGCGCGACATCCAGAACACGCCCCAGGCGGACCGACCCAGCATCATTCGGCCAGCACCCAGCTGTCCTTGGTCCCGCCGCCCTGGCTGGAGTTGACCACCAAAGATCCTTTCTTGAGCGCCACGCGGGTCAGGCCGCCCGGCGTAATATTGATGCCATTGGGCGAAACCAGCACGAAGGGCCGCAGGTCCACATGGCGCGGGGCAAGGCCGGCCTTGGTAAAAATGGGCACCGTCGAGAGCGAGAGCGTGGGCTGGGCGATGTAATTCTCGGGCTTGGCGCGCAGCTTCTTCTCGAAAGCGGCGATCTCGCCCTTGCTGCTGGTCGGCCCGATCAGCATGCCATAGCCGCCCGACCCGTGCACCTCCTTGACCACCAGCTCGGGCAGATGGTCGAGCACATAGGCCAGACTGTCCTTTTCGGCGCAGCGCCAGGTGGGCACATTCTTCAGGATCGGTTTCTCGCCGGTATAGAACTCGACGATCTCGGGCATGAAGGAATAGATCGCCTTGTCATCGGCAATGCCAGTGCCCGGCGCATTGGCGATGGTGATGCCGCCCGCGCGATACACATCCATGATGCCCGCCACGCCCAACATGCTGTCGGGGTTGAAGCTGAGCGGGTCGAGGTAGTCATCATCGACCCGGCGATAGAGCACATCGATCGCCTTCCACCCGCGCGTGGTGCGCATGCACACCCGCCCGTCGACCACGCGCAGGTCGCTGCTCTCGACCAGTTGCGCGCCCATCTGATCGGCCAGAAAGGCGTGTTCGAAATAGGCCGAATTGTAGATGCCGGGCGTGAGCACCGCCACCGTTGGCCGCCCCGACCCGTCGCAGGCCGGCGGCGCGCAGGCCGCCAGGCTGCGGGCCAGCGCGCGCGGATAGTCCGACACCGGCTGCACCGCCACCCGGCTGAACAGCTCGGGGAACATGGCCATCATCGTCTCGCGGTTCTCGAGCATGTAGGACACGCCGCTGGGCGTGCGCGCATTATCCTCGAGCACCATGAAATCATCGGCGCCGGTGCGCACCAGATCGATACCCACGATATGGGTATAGACCCCGCCCGGCGGCGTGAAACCCACCATCTGCGGCAGATAGGCCGCATTACCCGCCAGCACCCGCTCGGGCACCTTACCGGCCTTGATGATCTCGCGCTTGTGATACAGGTCGTGCAGGAAGGCGTTGATCGCCCGCACCCGCTGCTCGATCCCGCGCGACAGTTTGGTCCACTCGTCGCGGGTGATGATGCGCGGGATCATGTCGAAGGGGATCAGCCGCTCCTGCCCCGCATCCTCGCCATAGACGTTGAAAGTAATTCCGGTGCGTCGAAAGAAGCTTTCGGCCTGTTTGCCCTGTTGGCCCATCCACCGTGGGTTCTGTTCGTCGTACCATTGTCGATAACCGGCATAGGCAGGGCGGACATTGCCGTTCTCATCAATCATCTCGTCAAACGACGAGAGACTGTTCGATTTCATAAACGCCCTCCGGCCTGTTCATTCGGTGCCGGGCATAACCCGGGACTGGCAAGCTGCAACAACTTGCAGCCCTTGCCAAGGGCGAACGCTGCGGCTGCGAAAAATATACCGGCATCACCATTGGCAATACGTCAAACCACGCAATTCTGTCACATTCCCGGCTTTCCGCAGTTGCGCATGCCATAGTCCCGACCACGCTCGGGCCGCCCTGCCACCTTGCGGAACGATTGGCGAACGACCATATTCGCGCCCATGGCCGAACTCGTTATCCGCCGGGGACTGGACGAACCCGAAACCGATGGCACCTTCGTGCCCCACCGCCCTGCGCGCCCCGAGAAGACGCAGGACAGCCCGCCCTTGCGCATCGTCTCGGAATATACGCCCAGCGGCGACCAACCCACCGCCATTGCCGAACTGGTCGAGGGCATCTCGCTGGGCGACCGCACGCAGGTGCTGCTGGGCGTGACGGGGTCGGGCAAGACCTTCACCATGGCGCAGGTCATTCAGGCCACGCAGCGCCCCGCGCTCATCCTGGCGCCCAACAAGATCCTGGCCGCGCAATTGTATGGCGAGATGAAGAGCTTCTTCCCCGAGAATGCGGTGGAATATTTCGTCTCCTACTACGATTACTACCAGCCCGAGGCCTATGTCGCCCGGTCCGACACCTACATCGAGAAGGAAAGCTCGGTGAACGAGGCGATCGACCGGATGCGCCACTCGGCCACGCGCGCCCTGCTCGAACGCGAGGATGTCATCATCGTCGCCTCGGTCTCGTGCCTCTACGGCATCGGCTCGGTCGAGACCTATTCGGCGATGATCTTCGACCTGGAGGTGGGCAAGGATCAGGACCAGGGCGAGATCATCCGCAAGCTGGTGGCCATGCAGTACAAGCGCAACGATGTGGCCTTTGCCCGCGGCACGTTCCGCGTGCGGGGCGACAATCTGGAGATCTTCCCCAGCCACTACGAGGACATTGCCTGGCGCATCAGCTTCTTTGGCGACGAGGTCGAGCAGATCGTCGAATTCGATCCGCTGACAGGCAAGGCAGGCGCGAAACTCGAGAAAATCCGCGTCTATGCCAACTCGCACCACGTCACGCCCGGCCCGACCATGCAGCAGGCGATGCTGGCCATCCGCTTCGAGCTGGAGGAGCGGCTCAAGGAGCTGAACGCGGAAGGCAAGCTGCTGGAGGCGCAGCGCCTTGAGCAGCGCACCAACTTCGACCTGGAGATGATCGCCGCCACCGGCAGTTGCGCGGGCATCGAGAACTATAGCCGCTTCCTCTCGGGCCGCCTGCCGGGCGAGCCGCCGCCCACCCTGTTCGAATATCTGCCCGAAAACGCGCTGCTGTTCGTGGACGAAAGCCACCAGACCGTGCCGCAGATCAGCGCCATGGCGCGCGGCGACCACCGGCGCAAGATCACGCTGGCCGAATATGGCTTCCGCCTGCCCAGTTGCATCGACAACCGCCCGCTGCGCTTCAACGAATGGGACGCGATGCGCCCGCAAACGGTGGCGGTCTCGGCAACGCCGGGCGGCTGGGAGATGGAGCAGGCCGGCGGCGCCTTTGCCGAGCAGGTCATCCGCCCCACCGGCCTGATCGACCCGCCGGTCGAGATCCGCCCGGTCGAGGACCAGGTGCAGGACTGCATCACCGAATGCCGCAAGGTGGCGGCCAATGGCTATCGCACCCTCGTCACCACCCTGACCAAGCGCATGGCCGAGGATCTGACCGAGTTCATGCACGAGGCCGGCGTCAAGGTGCGCTACATGCACTCGGACGTGGAAACGCTGGAGCGTATCGAGCTGATCCGCGACCTGCGCCTTGGCGTCTATGACGTGCTGATCGGCATCAACCTGCTGCGCGAGGGGCTCGACATTCCCGAATGCGGCCTCGTCTGCATCCTCGATGCCGACAAGGAAGGGTTCCTGCGCAGCGAAACCTCGCTCATCCAGACCATTGGCCGCGCCGCGCGCAACGTCGATGGCCGCGTCATCCTGTATGCCGACCGCATGACCGGCAGCATGGAGCGCGCCATTGCCGAAACCGACCGCCGCCGCGCCAAGCAGGAAGCCTATAACACCGAGCACGGCATCACGCCGCAATCCATCAAGCGCAACATCCACGACATCGTGGCCGACACCGCCTCGCGCAACGGGGTGCTGGTCGAGCTGGAGGATGACACCACCAACAACCTCGTCGGGCACAATCTGCGCGCTTACATCGAGGATCTGGAAAAGCGGATGCGCACCGCCGCTGCCGATCTGGAGTTCGAGGAGGCCGGGCGCCTGCGCGACGAGATCCGCCGGCTCGAGGCGACCGAGCTGGGCCTGCCCGAGGGCGAGCGCAAGGCTCCCATCGTGGGCCGCAGCAACGAAGGCAAGCCCGGCACGCGCAAGACGCGCTATGGCAAGGTGCAGAAGAAGTGGGGCAAGAAATAGGGGGCGCCGCAACCGCCCCCTTTGGCCTGCTTACAGCTTGCCGAATTTCGCCTCGTAGCCGGCCACATCACCGCTGGCCAGAAAGCCTGCCTGCGCCACCCACTGATCGCGCGTGGCCCGTCCGGCAAAGCTGCCCAGCTGCGCGTCGATGCCGGCAATATCGGCCTCGCTCCACGCGGCGATCTGCTCGAAACGGGTAATGCCCAATTCGCCAAGACGGGCCTTCAGCTTGGGACCAAGCCCCTTGATGC
>DATMUT010000022.1:0-4589 GCA_035563755.1 Novosphingobium sp. | reverse complement strand
CGACAATCCGCACCAGCACCTCGTCGGCGCGCGGATCGTCGAGCGTCAACGTTTCGAGGGCGAAGGGGGCATCCGGGGCGGTGCAGACGGCGGCGGTAACGGTACGGCTCACACAACTCTCCTGTATGGGCGCGCGGGGCGGCGCTAGCCCGCCCCGCACCCCTTCTTACTTGAAATGACCCAACATCATGCCGCCATCGATGACGACATGGCTGCCGGTCATGTAGCTCGACGCATCAGAGGCCAGAAGCAAGGCCAAAGGCTTGATCTGATTGGTTTCCGCCATGCGGCCCAGCGGCACGATGGCATCCCACGCAGCCTTGGCCACCGGGTCCTTCTTGACCCAGCCGCCACCGATATTGGTGACAAAGGGCCCCGGCGCGATGGCATTGATGCGGATGCCGAACTCGGCCAGCTCCAGCCCCAGCGCGCGCACCATATGCAGCACGCCCGCCTTGGTCGGCATATAGGGAATGCCGACGATCGGCTCGGTCACCAGGCCGGCGTTCGAGGCGGTACACACAATCGCACCGCCGTGCCGCGTCCCGCCCTCGCCGGTGTTGCGCTTCATCAGCGCCACGGCCGAGCGGATGGTGTTGTAGGCGCCGGTCAGGTTGATCGCCACCGTTTTGTCCCACAATTCTGGGTCGAACGTGTCGATCTGCCCATCGGGCGCGCGGTGCCCCGCCGGCGTCCAGAAGCCTGGCCCCAAGCCCACGCCGGCATTGGCAAAGGCAATATCCAGCCCGCCAAAGGTCGCCGCATGCGCGGCAAAGACCGCCTCGGTGCCGGCCCGGTCCGACACGTCGAGCTGCGCCCAGCGCACGTCATACCCCTCGCCCTTCAGCCGCTCGCCCTCGCGCGCGGCGTCATCGGGGTTCACGTCGGTCAGGGTGACGCGGGCGCCCGCCTCGGCCAGCGCCTCGACATAGGCAAGGCCAATGCCCGAGGCGCCACCCGTGACGAGCGCGCTGCGCCCGGTCACGTCGAATTGTTGCAGCGTGCCCATCGCCGCCCTCAGACGTAGAGCTTGGGATTGATGGCGATGCCGTTCTCGCGGCAATAGGTTTCGTAGTGATGGATGAACCACCACACATCGGCGGTGTCGACCAGATTGGCCTGATCGTCATAGAATTCGATCGGCCCTTCCATCCAGCCGAACAGCTTCACGCCATCGGGGTGTTCGGTGACCAGCGTGTGGCTCTCGCCCGGCACTTCGAGGATGAGGCCGCCCGGCGTCGCGGTCCAATCGTACTCCAGATAGCGCACAGTGCCCTCGAGGCAGATCATCACGATATTGCCGCGATGCAGATGCGTGCCGATGACGCCAGGCGATTTGACCCACAGGATGTTCGAATACAGGTTGCGCCGCACGTCAAAGGCCAGATGCTTGATCGCGGCATTGTCGCCAAAGGGCACCCAGGGGCTGTCGACATCGGTCTGCGCGTCGATATAGCGCCCGCCCGGGCTGAGCCGGTCGACCAGCGCCTTGTGCGGGAATTTAACGTCGACAATCTGCGCCTTGCTTGACGGCGGAGCGGTCATCACGGCCATGGCATTCTCTCCTTGGATCAATATGTTCTGTGTAGCGTCGCCGCGTTTCGGGCGCGCATTATTTGTCAGCAAGACTTACAGATTCGCGCATCGGCCGCAAGCCGAAACGGCCCCTCGCCGCTCGGCCTACCTCAATGCGCGGTCTGCCCGCCGTCGATCACGAAAGTCGCCCCGTTCACGAAGCTGGCAGCGCTGGAACACAGGTGCAGCACCGTGCCGGCGATCTCTTCGGGGCGGGCGGCGCGGCCCGAGATGTTGTTGGCGAAAAAGGCGGCGCGGAAATCGGCGCTGTCGGCCCAGTGCTGCGTCATGGGCGTGACGACGAAGCCGGGCGCGATGCAATTGGCGCGGATGCCAGCCTGCGCATATTCCACCGCCGCCGCCTTGGTCAGGCCCGCCACGGCATGTTTCATCGCGCAATAGGCGCTCATATTGGGGTCCGCGATCAGCGCGCCAACGCTGGCGGTGTTGACGATGGCGCCCCCGCCAACGGTCAGGAAATGGCGGATCTGCGCCTGCATGGCAAAGAACACGCCCTTGAAATCAACGTCGATGGCCAGATCGAGTTCCTCCGGCAACACCTCGTGCAGGGGGCGCTGCGGGGGCAGGATGCCGGCATTGTTGAAGGCCGCGTCCATCCGGCCATATTGCGCAACGCAAGCCGCCACCAATGCACTGACCGCGCCAGCATCGCGCACGTCGGTGGGAGTGAAATCGGCCTGCCCACCGGCCTGACGGATGATCGCCACGGTTTCCTCGGCGCGCGGGTCGATGTCGCCGATCATCACGGCCGCGCCCTCTTGCGCAAAGGCGCAGGCCGTGGCCCGGCCAATGCCCGTGGCGCCGCCCGTTATCAGCACCGCCTGCCCTGCAAAACGTTCCATCTGCGCCTCCTTCACGCGATGCCGGACTTGCCGGGGGCAATGATGTGATTGGGGTCGAGCGCCTGCTTGATCGCCGCGTTCACCTGCCGGTTGGCGGTGCCATATTGCTGCGCCACCAGATCCATCGCCTGCACGCCGGTGCGGTACGAAGCCCAGCCCCGGTCGCCAAAACCCGTCACCAGCTCGCGGTAACAGGCATCGGCGCGCGCTTCCTCGGCCGGGTCGGACTTGTCGAACAGCAGGGCGATGATGTGGTGCAGCTCGCGGCTGCCGATGGCAAAGGCGCTGGTGTAGTCAAAGCCGTGCTTGCCCAGGATCTCCTTGGCGAGCGCGATCTGCCCCTGCGTCTCGCTGCCCTTGGCCGGCGCCACGGGGGCGAACCAGGCCAGACCCCCGCCATTGCCCTTCCACCGGGCCAGCCCCACCTCCTCGAGGCTGAGGCCGCCCTGCATCAGCGTGGCGTGGTGATGGAACCACGGATTGCCCTGCATCTGCTCAGCGGTCATCACCTCGCCATCGATGGCGGCAAAGGCGCCGCGGATGATGCGCTCGTTCTCGGCGACCATCGCCTCGGTGCCATACAGCGCGAAATAGGTGTTCCACATGCCCAGATCGTGCTGCTTGGCAAAGCGGGCCACCGCCTCGTCCGAGACAGGGGCGGTGCTGTCCGTTACCTCGCCCCGCCTGTGGAACATCGCCAGCTGATAGGCCGCCGACATCATCAGCACCACGTTGGGGATGATGTTATTGATCCGCATCGGGCGCATCGCCTCGACGATGCGGGCAACGTCAGCCACCTGCTTGTGGCGCACCACGAAGGGCTTGTAGACTGGCGGCTTTGGCATCAGCCACAGGCCCATCTTGGTCACCACGCCAAAATTCGACTGGGTGAAAATGCCGTCAATATAAGGCCCGTAGCCCCATTTGAACGCCTGCCAGGCGCTGGGGTTCTTGGTGCTGCCCATGCCGGTGCGCAGGATCTCGCCATTGGCCAGCACCACTTCCATGCCGCACTGGACCATGAAATGCTCGCCATAGGGGGTGTAGCCCACGCCCCGATCCAGCGTATTGCCCACCGGCCCGACGATCGGGCCAACGGTGGGCACGTCGATCCACAGCGGGATATTGTGCTCGTCCAGATAGTCGCGCAATTGCTGATAGGTCACCCCCGGCTCGACCAGCGCGGTGCACAGGTCCGGGTCGACCGCGATGATGCGGTTCATGCGTTTCAGGTCCAGCACGATCTGGCCCGGCGCGGCGGTGGTCGTGCTGCCATAGCCCATGTTCTTGCCGGTGCTGACCGGCCAGACGGGCTGGCGATACTGGTTGGCGATCTTCAGGATCGCCTGAACCTCTTGCGTTGAGGCAGGACATACCGCGCCCACCGGCGCATGGCGCCCGCCCGGATCGGGCACATAGCTTTTCTCGTAGGGGGCCACCGCGTCGGCGTCACCTGCCACCCATTCGTTGCCCACCACGGCGCGCATAGCCTTGAGCGCCGAGGCAAGGTCCGCGCGCGAGACGCCCGGCGCCAGCACCGCCCCTGCGCCTGTTGGCGCGGCCAGCGCCGCGGCGCCTGCAACGCCTGCCCCCAGCAATCCGCGCCTGTTGATTCCGCCGCCGATCCCCTGCCCGCTCATTTGCCGCTCTCCTTCTCGTTGCGGAGGGCTTTTTCCACCCATGTGGCCAGCGCGTTCAGCTCGGCATCGGTAATCTCGCTGGGGCGGAAGGCGGGCATGCCCAGGCGCCCGTGGCGCACCATGTAACGCACCATGTCGGCCGGCAGATGGCGGCCCAGAATGATCGGCCCGACATTGTGCCCGTGGCAATAGCCGCAAGTGCTGGCATAAACCTTCTCGGGGCTGCGCTGGGGCAGGGTCTGGCCCAGTTCCTGCCCGGCGCGCGCCGTGCCGGCCAGCGCCAGCCCCAGCACCGCAAGGGCTGCTGCGTGTAGTGTCCTCATGGCTCTCCTCCCGAACCCTGGCTTGGGCCCGTGTGTTGTTCGCGGTCGATCAGGCGCTGCAAATGGCGGCGGGCGCGCACGCCGGCCCCGTCGCCTTCCAGCACCAATGGGCGCAGCGCCCAGAATTCGCTTCCGGCCATCAGCTTGTGACAGTCGCGGATCATCGGCATGTCCTCGGTCTCGAAAGC
>DATMUT010000021.1:0-2999 GCA_035563755.1 Novosphingobium sp. | reverse complement strand
CCGCCGAAAGCATGATGACCGGCGGCGCATCGGGGCCAAACTGGCGCAGCGCCGTCAGCCCGTCCTCGCGCGGCATCATCACGTCGAGCACGATGAGGTCGAAATGATCGACCGCCAGCTTCTCGCGCATTTCGATCGGGTCGGCCGCCGTCTGCGTGGCAAAGCCATGTTTGGCGAGGAATTCCGAAATAAGCGTTCGGATGCCCTCATCGTCGTCCACGATCAGGATGCGCGTTTCTAGGTCCATGGGCACACGTTTTAGGTTCATTTCCGCTGAATAGAAACCCCATGCTGCGCGCGGGTTTCACCAATGCGGCGGTTTTCACGACAATTCGCGGCCATTTTGCAATGCAGCTGAAACAAGCGGAAATTCGCCCGCAAATCACAGCCCCCAGAAAGATGGCCATGCAGCGCCACCCCGACGGTTCACCATCTCGGGAAGCCCGGTTCGGGAATGGCGCCCTGCGGCCAGTTTCGATGCAGGCGTATCGCATGACGCCTGCAACGATGAAGGAACCGCCGGTCGGTCTGGGTCACATGTCGCACCCGACCAGGACGGCCGGCGGTTCCGGACTACCGGTCGCCTTTCCGGTTCCGGCGAGGGTTCGCCGCCCCCCTGTAATCCTCGCTAGGGCCGGAAAGGCGGCCGGCCCCGTCCGGCTCCAAGGTAATCCGCGGGTTTGGGCGATGGCCGGGTTTGGGAAATGCCCGGGTTTGGCCTTTCGCGCGCTCGCGCGCGCATGTATTGCGACAGCTCTGCACACCACCTCCAGCGGGCAGACAAAGCCCAGGACAGGGTAAAACGATGACGCCTCTTTCCCTTCCCTCCCGCCTCGATCCGCGTAACCGCGGGCGGCTTGGCGCGGGCCTGCCGCTGGGAATGCAGATGATCGCCCTGCTGGTGTGTGCGCTGCTCACCGCGCAGCTTGTCACGCTGGCGCTCACCGTGCTGTTCCCGCCCGAAGCGCCGCGCCAGTGGGATCTGGCGCAGGTCGCGCAGGCGCTGTCGGGCGGCCCGGTGGCCAACCGGCTCGAGCGCCAGCGCATGGCCGGCCCGCCCGACCTGTCGGCGCCCGGCTGGCTGGTCTCGCAAAGCTCGCGCGAGGCGCTGGCCCGGCAGCTGGGGCGCGACAATGACGCGGTGGTGCTGGCTTTCTACACCCAGCTGCCGGTGGGCGGCGTTGCGGTTCCAGCCTCCACGCAAAGTCCGCTGGCTCAGGCCGAGCCGGTTTCGGCATGGGGCGGACGGCTGGCCCTCATCCCCTCGGCCCACGCGCAGTCCGGCCCCGCCAGCCCGGGCGGTCACATGCCAGGCGGCGGCTTTCCGGGCGGTTTTCCGGGCGGCGGCTTCCCCGGAGGCAGCTTTCCGGGCGGCCCAATGCCGGGCGGCCACATGCCAGGCGGCCTGCCCGGCGGCAAAATGCCCGGAGGCAGGATGCCGGGCGGCATGATGCCCGGCTCGGGCCCGGGGGGCGCTTCGGCCGGGTCGGGCCATACGCCTTCGGGCAACGGCCCGGGCGGCCAGCCTCCGGCACAGCCGGGCGCACCGGCAGGTTCTGGCCAGGGCGGCACCGGTGGCACCATCACCCTGCCCGCGCGCGAAGGCGGGCCGCTGGGCGGCATACAGGGCGGCCCCGGCGCTTTGTCGGCCATCACCCCCATAACGCCCATGGTGCAGCCTGTGACCCTTCCCGCGACGCCGGGCCTGTCCGCGCCTGTTGCCGCGCCAAGCGGAAAGGCCAGCGTTGCGCAACCGCTCCCGCGCATCGATGGGCACACTCTGGCCCATGCGCTGGCAACGCCTGCCGGCACGCTGGCCACGCCCGTTGCCGCGCCCGTTGCAAGCAGCGCGCCCGAAGCCGGCAAGGCTGCGGCCGGGTCCAATGCGACGCCTCTGGCCACCGCCAGCGAAAAGCCCCAGCCCATCCCCTTCCGCCATGCCGGCAGCGGCACTCTGGCGGCCAGCGGCGCGCCCTTTATCGAGGGCGACTTCATCGCTGCAACCCGCAATCCCGACGGCTCGTGGACCGCCGTGGCGCCCGCGGCAGAGCCGTTCCCCAACCGCTGGCAGACGCAGGTGATGCTGTGGTTTGTCCTCTCGCTGGCCATTGTCAGCCCGCTGGCATGGCTGTTCGCGCGGCGTATCGTGCGCCCGCTCGAAGGGTTTGCGCAGGCCGCCGAGGCGCTGGGCCGCGACCCCTCGGCCACGATCATGCCGCTATCTGGCCCGGCCGAGATTGGCCGCGCGGCCTATGCCTTCAACCAGATGCGCTATCGCCTGCGCGCCTTTGTCGATGATCGCACGGCCATGGTGGGCGCCATCAGCCACGACCTGCGCACGCCGCTCACCCGCCTGCGCTTCCGTATCGAGGATGTGCCCGAGCCCATCCAGCCCGGCCTGCTGAAGGAAGTGACCGAGATGGAGCAGATGATCGCCCACGTCATCGCCTTCATCCGCGACGCATCAACGCCGGGCAAGCGCGAGATCGTCGATCTGGTCGAGCTGGTCGAGGGTAGCGTGCGCGACGCCAAGCTGATCGGCGGCGCGGTCGAGTTCGAGGCGCAGGGGCACTTCCCGGTCGAGGTGGACCCGGTCGGCATCCGCCGCCTGCTGGGCAACCTGCTGGAAAACGCGGTCAAATATGGCGACCATGCGCGCGTGCGCCTGACCATGCTTGAAGGCGAGGCGGTGGCCGAGGTGATCGACAACGGCCCCGGTATTCCCGAAGCCGAATGGGACCATGTGTTCGAGCCTTTCTATCGCACCGAGGCCGCACGCAAGTCGGGCAAGCCCGGTTCGGGCCTTGGCCTTGCGGTGTGCCGCTCGATCGCGCGGGCGCATGGCGGCGATGTGGCGCTGGGCCGCGCGCCCGAAGGCTTTGTCGCGCGCGTTTCGGTGCCTTTGCTGTATGCCGAGCGCCGCGCCGCATGAGGGCTCGTTTCTGGTTGTGGCGCGCCTGCGTGGCAGCAAGCCTGCCGGCTGCGGGCGCCTGCTCGCC
>DATMUT010000020.1:0-2810 GCA_035563755.1 Novosphingobium sp. | reverse complement strand
ATCGAGGCGATGTTGACGATCGCCCCCCGCCCCAGTTCAAGCATGGCCGGCATGAAGGTGCGGCAGCCCAGAAACGTGCCATCCAGATTGATGCCGATCACCCGCCGCCATTCGGCCAACGAGGTATCCAGCCCGCCCTGCGTGAAATCGCCCTCGACCCCGGCGGCGTTCACCAGAATCTCGACCGTGCCCAGCGCCTGCGCTGCCTGCGCGGCTGCCGCCCAGCTGTCGGGGTCGGCCACATCGAGCCGCACAAACAGCCCGCCAATCTCGCCCGCCAGCGCCTCGCCGGCCGGGGCCGACAGGTCGGCCACCACCACCTTGGCCCCGCGCGAGGCCAGTTCGCGCGCGGTGGCCCCGCCAATGCCGCCCGCCCCGCCCGAAACGAAAGCCACCCGGCCGGCCAGATCCTTCACCACATGTGCCATTGTCACGCCTCCTGCGCTGCGCTGATGGGGGCGTCATGCCGGGCGGCGATGGCAAAGCCCTCGTACCCACCCTGCGCCACGGCATCGCATTTGGCCCGATAGGCCCCTACCCCGCCCACATAGGGCATGAACACCAGCCGCCCGTCACGCGTGCGACCCTGATACCAGCTGGCCGCCCGCGGAAAGAGCGTGGAATGAGCCACCTCGTCGCAATGGCGCATCCAGTCGGCCTCGGCCTGCGCATCGGCGGCGATGGTGGCCATGCCGCCTGCGCTCAGGTGGTCGAGGCAATCGGCGATCCATTCCACATGCTGCTCGATCGAGACGACGACATTGGAGAGCACCGAGGGGCTGCCCGGCCCCGTGACCGTGAACAGGTTGGGAAAACCCGCCACCGCCAGCCCCAGATAGCTGCGCGGCCCATCGGCCCATTCCTGCGCCAGCTTGGCGCCGTCGCGCCCAGTGATGTCGATGGCCGAAATGGCGCCCGTCATGGCGTTGAAGCCCGTGGCCAGCACCAGCACGTCGAGTTCCTCGCGCCCGGCGGCGGTGACGATGGCGTCGCCCTCAACCCGCTCGACCGGGGTTTCGCGCAGGTCCACCACCGACACGTTGGGCCGGTTGAACGCCTCGTAAAAGCCGATTTCGGAACACAGCCGCCGCGCCCCGATGGGGTAGCCCTGCGGCGTGAGGCATTGCGCCGTCTTGGGATCTTGCACCAGGCTGGCGATCTTGGCGCGGGCAAAATCGGCCGCGGTGCTGTTGGCCGCCTCGTCGAACAGCAGGTCCTCATAGGCCATCAGCAGGCCGGTGGTGCCCGCGTTCCACTGCTCCTCGAAACGCTGTTCGCGCTCGGCCTCGCTGGCGTCCAAAGCACGGCCCGGGCGCGGCCCGTCGAACCAGCCCAGCGGCGATTGCCGCGCGCTTTCGCGCAAGGCCGGCATCTGCGGCAGCAGCGCCTCCTGCTCGCCGGGCGAGAGCGGGCGGTTGCTGGCGGGCACGGCAAAGCTGGGCGTGCGGGCAAAGACGGTGAGGTGGCTGGCCACCTCGGCAATGCGCGGGATGGCCTGCACCCCCGACGAGCCGGTGCCCACCAGCCCCACCCGCTTGCCCGCCAGCTCGATATCCTCGCGCCACTGGCCGGTGTGCACGATCTCGCCGGCAAAATCGGCGATGCCGGGCCAGTCGGGCAGCTTGGGCGCCGAAAGCGCGCCGGTGGCCAGCACCAGATAGCGCGCGCGCATCGCCTGCCCGTCGGCCAGCGTCAGGTGCCACAGCGCTGCCGCCTCGTCCCATGTGGCGGCCGACAGGCGGGTGTTGAAGCGGATGTCGCGCAGCAAATCAAAGCGCTCGGCAACATGCTCCAGATAGGCGCGGATTTCGGGCTGGGCGGCATAGCGCTCGCTCCAGCGCCACTGGGCCTGCAAATCGGGGTCGAAGGAATAGGAATATTCGATGCTGGGAATGTCGCAGCGCGCGCCCGGATAGCGGTTCCAGTACCAGGTGCCGCCAACGCCCTCGCCCGCCTCGAGGATCGTGGCATCCCACCCGCGCCCGCGCGCCAGATGCAGCATGTAAAGGCCGGCAAAGCCTGCCCCCACAATCACCACATCGCGCAACTGCGTATCGGCGCCTGCCCTGCTGTCCTGCTGCATCCTGCTCTCCCAAGCGTTGCGCCGCATTGGGCGCCATGTTGGGCAAGGGGGTATCAGCGCCTGTCGGCACGCGTCCTGCACTGGGGCGCAAAAGGTTGGGACAGGGGCGCAGCTTCGCCCGGCGCTATGGCCAGCGGCTGCGGCCTTGCGTATTCTGGCCCGAAAACAGCACAGCGCGAGGGGGACATGCCGGACAACGACCTTATCCAGCACCTGCTGATCGCGCTGGGCATCGGCCTGCTGATTGGCGCCGAACGCGAAAGGCGCAAGATCGAGCGAGGCAAGGCAGACCGGCCGGCCAATGCGGGCCTGCGCACCTTTACCATTGCCGCGCTGCTTGGCGCGGGGGCGGCCATGGCCCCCCAGCCGTGGATGAGCGGGTTGGCCACGGCCTGCGTGACGGCGCTGGCGCTGGTCAGTTGCTGGCGGCGCGGCGTCTCGGCCGATCAGGGCATCACCACCGAAATGGCCCTGATCGCCACCACCGTGCTGGGCGCGGTGTCGGTGTCGTGGCCCGCGCCTGCCGCGGCCATGGCGGTCATCATAGCCATTGTGCTGGCCCTGCGCGGCCCCATGCACCATTTCGTCGGCCACATCGTTTCGGCCGGCGAGATGGCCGATGTGCTGCTGTTGGCCGGGGCCACGCTGGTGGTGCTGCCGCTGCTGCCCGACCGGCAGATGGGGCCTTATCTGGCGCTCAACCCGCATTCGGTGTGGCTGGTGGTCA
>DATMUT010000019.1:0-8500 GCA_035563755.1 Novosphingobium sp. | reverse complement strand
TGGAGCAGACCTTCCAGCTCATCCCCAGCCACATGGCCAGCCATTGGGACGATGGCACCGAGGCCAGTTCCTGCACGCTGATGACCACCAGCCCCAGCACCGGCAGGCAAGCCACCCACAGCCACCCCGCCATCCCCGCATCGGGCCGCGCCAGACGCAAGGTGGCCAGCGTTGCGCAAAGCGCGAGGCTGCCGGTGTAGAGCCATTTGATCCAGAACATGCCGCCATGCATGGCCAGCCAGAGGTCTGCGCGAAAGCCCAGCCCCAGCCCCACCACCACCAGCGTGACCAGCCCGCCCGGCAACAGCCCGGCCATCAGCCGCCGTAACAAACCATGGCGCGGCACCGCCGGCACGTCGGCGGCCAGGGTGGCAATGAGGTCCTCGGTCTTCATAGCAAACTGTCCTTGACCCGCTGCGCCAGAGCCTTGAGCCCGCGATGCACGGAAACCTTGATGTCGGATTCGCCCAGATCAAGCCTGGTCGCGGCCTCGGCGGTGGAAAGGCCATCAATCCGCGTGGCGCGGATGGCGGCGGCCTGTTTGGCGGGGATTGTCTCCAGCAATCGCTCGACGTCCGCTGCGGCATCGCTGGCCTCGGCAAATCCTTCGCTGGCCAGAATATCTTCCAGCCCCTCGATGGTGCAGGTGCGCCCGCCCTGGCGAAAATGGTCGATCATCTTGTAACGCGCCACGGCAAACAGCCAGCTGGTGAAAGGCCGCGCCACATCATAGGTCGCGCGGCGGGTGTGCACCGCGATCAGCGTCTCCTGCAAAAGATCCTCGATCTCCTCCTCCTGTCCGCCCATGCGGCGGCGGTAAAAGCCGCGCAGGATCGGCACCAGCGCGCGCAGCAATTGCCCATGGGCGGCGCTGTCACCGGCAAGGCCCATCACCATCCATTGCTTCAACGCCTCTTCACCCGGTTGCATAGTGCCTCCCCAAGGGGCCATTCGGTGCGGACATCGATCTGGTTACAGCAAGACGCGGACGGTGAGAAAAATATTGGATCTGTAACCATCCCAATGGCCGCCACGAATAGCGGGGCATGGTCCGGACGCTGATTGTCCGGCTCGTTGCAGGAGGACACAGCATGCCCAGCCAAACCGCCAACATCGCCTCGATCACCGCCTCGCTCGCAATCGCTTTGGCGACAGCGGCGGTAACAGGCGCCGCGACAGCCGCTCACGCCGCCGACATGCCAAAGACCGAGAAATGCTATGGCGTGGCCAAGGCCGGCAAGAATGACTGCAAGGCCGGTGCGGGCACCAGCTGCGCCGGCACATCCAAGGCCGATTATCAGGGCAATGCGTGGAAGCTGGTGAAAGCGGGCACCTGCACCGCGATCTCGACGCCCAAGGGCAAGGGCTCGCTGACCCCCAAGGCCTGAGCCGCCTGTTGCCCGCTCTGCCCGAATGGAGCGGGCAACCACTCTCGAAGGTGCCCCCTATGAAACCGCTCTTCAAACTTCCCGCCCTTCCCCAACCGCTGACCGATGATCTGCTCCTGCTGCTGATGCGGCTGGGGATTGCGCCGGTCTTTTTCCTCTCGGGCCGAACCAAGGTCGAGGGCTGGTTCACCCTGACCGATGCCACTTTCGACCTGTTTCGCACGGAATATGCCCTCCCGCTCTTGCCGCCGGTTCTGGCCGCCTGGATGGCCACGATTGCCGAGCACCTCTTCTCCATCCTGCTGGTGACGGGGCTAGGCACGCGGATCGCGGCGGCGGGATTGCTGGGCATGACCGCGACAATCGAGATTTTCGTCTATCCCGACGCCTGGCCCACCCATCTGAGCTGGGCCGCGCTGCTGATCCCGCTGATCCTGCGCGGAGGCGGGCGGTTCGCGCTGGACCAGTTCGTCTTCGTTGGCCAAAGGACTTCGTGAGCCGCCCGCGTTCCTGCCATTGCCGGTCCAAATGCGCTGCCTGAAAGCAGCGATCCCTTCATCCCAAACCGTTGCCGCCAGCCCAGGCTTGCAAAGCGCGCGCGCCTTCTCGAAAGAAGGGCTGAGCACAACATGGGACAAAGCACTGTGGCGACCATTCGCGATGTGGCGAAAGCCGCCAAAGTCTCGGTTACGACGGCATCCCGGGTCGTCAACAAGGAGCCGACCGTTCGCTCCTATCTGCGAGAACGGGTGGAAGCTGCTGTCCGCGAGCTTGATTATCGCCCCAATCTGGCCGCACGGCGCCTCTCGAGCATGCGTTCCTTTACCATCGGAATGATCGTGCCGCGCGCGGGCATCGGCTATATTCCTCGCCTGATCGTCGAACTCTCATGGATCTTCCGGGCCAATGGTCACCAGCTGATCACCGAAACGGTCGAATTCGCTGACCGCCTTCAGGCATTTTCCAACCTGACCAAGGACGCATTGCATCCCGACGCCATCATCCTGGCCCCCCGCTTCAGCGATGATGAGGAGCTGCTCAAGCGGTTCGAGGAGGAAGGTATTCCGCTGGTCCGGCTCGCAGGCTCACCGGAGGGCTACGGCCTCTCCGTTCAGATCGACGACCGGTTGATGGCGACCGAGATGGTCCAGCATCTGATTGGGCTGGGACATCAGCGCATTGGCATGATCGGATTGCCGATGGTCGGCGCCGGGCCCCGGCTGCGTCGCGAGGGTTATGAACATGCGCTGCGCATGGGCGGGCTGGGCATGGACCCGGCGCTGTTTGTGGAAGGCGACTTCACTTATCGATCGGGCGCCGATTGCATGACGCGCCTGCTCGCTTTGCCCACCCGCCCCACGGCCGTGTTCGTGGCAACGGACACCATGGCCGCCGGCGCCCAGGCTCAAGCATTGAAGCTGGGTTTTCGCGTGCCGCAAGACATCGCCATTGCCGGCTTCGAGGATTCGCCGATCGTACGCGCGACATTCCCGCCCATCACCTCGGTGTCGTTTCCTGTTGCCCAGATAGCCCGGATCACAGCCCATGCAGCCATCCAGGGCACCTTGCCGCCTGAGAACATTGATCAAGTGCTGATCCTGCGGGGGTCGACGACCGGCGTGCCTGATCTTTGCGACGATCCTTATGGGCTGTAGCGCCAAAAATATTATCGATACCACTTTCGCAATCCCGCCGGATGATTTATCAGAATCACAATTCTGAAAATCACACGAGGATGGCTAAGAGCGATGACCCTGGATATTTCACGACGCACGATGCTGCGCAGCGGTGCCATGGGGTTGGCGACGGCGGTAGCGGCCAATCCGCTGCGAGCCGCACCGCGCCCGGCCCCCGGGGAACGCCCCAATATCCTCTGGTTCGTCTCCGAAGACAATTTCCCGATCATCGGCGCCTATGGCGACAGGCTGGCCCGCACCCCCACCATCGACCGCCTGGCGCGCGATGGCGTGCTCTATGAGCGCAACTATTGCGTGGGACCGGTCTGCGGCGTCTCGCGCTTCTCGATCCTGACCGGCATGCATCCCGCGACAGCCGGCTGTTCGGAAGATTTCGGCTCCACCAACGAGACGCTGCCGCGCTTCATCCGCGGCTATCCGGAATATTTCAAGGATTTGGGCTATTACACCAGCAACAACCCCAAGAAAAATTACAACAGCCAGTTCGACTATGTGATGAACATGTGGGACGAATCCGGCGAGCACGCCCATTGGAACAAGCGCGCGCCGGGGCAGAATTTCTTCGCCGTGTTCAACACCTTTGTCACCCATGAAAGCGTGCTGTTCGGCGGCAACAAGGATCTGTGGGGCAAGCCCGGCAATGAGGGTCCGGTGACCAAGGAGATGGTTGGCGGGAAAATTCCGCCCTATCTCCCCGACACGGATGGCGTGCGCAAGGATTTCGCCACCTTCTACAATGCCATGGAGCATATGGACCGCGAACTGGCCTTCCGCCTGAAGGAACTGGAAGATGCGGGTCTGGCCGATGACACCATCGTCTTCTACTATTCCGACAATGGCGGCATCACCCCGCGCGGCAAGCGCTATTGCTATGATCTGGGCCTGCGCTGCCCGCTGGTGATCCATGTGCCGCCCAAATGGCAGCATCTGATGCCGCATGCCCCCGGCACGGTGGTGAAGGAACCGACCAGCTTCAACGATCTGATGCCCACCGTGCTGTCGCTGGTCGGCATTCAGCCTCCCGCGCATGTGCAGGGCCGCGCGCTGATGGGCCCGCATACCGCGCCCGCGCCAAAATACATCTTTGGCCAGCGAAACCGCATGGACGAGCGCTATGACCTGACCCGTACCATCACCGACACGCGTTTCCGCTACATCCGCAACTACAATCCGCATCGGCCGTGGGGGCAGCATGTCTCCTTCATGTTCCAGGCTTCGGCCTACCAAGACTGGGAAGCGGCCCATATGGAGGGCAAGCTGAACCCGGTGCAGGATGCCTTCTGGGGCACCAAACCCTATGAGGAACTCTACGACGCCTTTGCCGACCCGCATATGGTGCGCAATCTGGCAGGCGATCCGGCGCATGCGGCCAAGCTCAACGAACTGCGCGCGGCGCTCGATGCCTATATGATCGAGATCCACGACAACGGGCTGATCCCGGAAGGTTGCGAAGCTCAGGGCTATGTGAACAGCCGAGCGCCGGGTGTCTATCCGCTACAGGAAGCCATGGCGCTGGCCGCCAAGGCCGCCAGCCGGGATGGCACCGCGATGCCCGATTTCCTGCGGGCGATGGGCCACGAGAATGAGGTGATCCGCTATTGGGGGGCGATGGGCCTGCTCATCGCAGGCGAGGCCGCCCGCCCGCATGTGGCCGCCATGAAGTCGCAATTGCTGGGTGACCCGTCCGTGGCAACCCGCATCGTGCTGGCCGAGGCGCTGGTCAATCTGGTCAACGACCATGATGCGCTGATCACGCTGGGCACGATCATCGACGTCGAGCCGCGCGGCCCGCTGCGCCTTCAGGCGATCAATGCGCTGACCTGGGTGGGCGACAAGGCGAAGCCTATCCTGCCTGCCATCCGCCGTGCCTCGAAAGAGGATCACCGGCATATGCGCAGCGCCGGGGCCTATCTTATCGAGAAGCTGGAGGGCACTTATCAGCCCCACAAGCCGATGGCCAAGGCCGGAGGATACATCTTCTCCGATCCGGAACATGACGGCGTGGCCGGTGCTGCCCATCTTTACGACTAACGATCACCGGTGAAAGATGACCGGCCGGATGACATCCGCCTTGTCATCGCATACCAGCCTGATCTGCTGTTCAGGTTGCAGGGTGCCGGGTTGTGACAACGATTCGCGATGTTGCTCGCGTGGCGGGCGTGTCGATCAAGACCGTGTCGAGGGTCCTCAACAAGGAGCCCAAGGTCCGGGCTGAGCTGCGCGCCCGCGTTGAGCAAACTGTTGCAGAACTGGACTACCAACCCAATCTGGCAGCCCGACAGATGGGGGCGAAGCGCTCCTTCGTCATCGGCATGATCGCGCCCAGACCTGTCGTCAGCTACATCCCTCAGCTGGTTGTGGCCCTGTCCTGGGCTTGCGCCGAGCATGGCTATCAATTCGTGCTGCAGGCTGTCGACCATGAGGATCGCCACAAGGCGTTCAACGCCTCCACGCAGTTCAGCAATCGGCCCGACGCGATCATTCTGGCACCTCGCTTCAACGAGGATCTCGAGATGATCGCGCGCTTCGAGAAGGCCGGGATGCGGCTTGTTCGGCTCGAAGGACGGGAGGGCTTATACGGCACGCCGCTCAACGTGCCGGATCGCGCGGCGGCGCAGGCGATCGTCAGCCATTTGATCGCCCTGGGCCACAGGCGCATTGGCATGCTGGCCCAGCCCCAGATCAGTCAGGCCGCGGAGGAACGCCTGCAAGGTTACAAGGATGCACTCGCATTGGCGGGCATTGCATTTGACGCCGAGCTTGTGACGATCGCGCCGTTCAACTTTCGGGCAGGCGCAGAGGCATTGCCGATACAGCTCGCGCGCCCTCAGCGACCGACCGCGATTTTTGCCGCCACCGATGCCATGGCGGTCGGCGCCCAATCGATGGCGCAAAAGCTGGGCTATCGCATTCCAGACGATCTGGCGATCGCGGGATTCAACGATTCCCCTCTGGTGCGTGCAGCCTATCCACCCATCACTTCGGTCGATTTCCCGATCGATGACATCGCCAAGGCTGCCGTCCGTGCCGCCATTGGAGAGCCCGCCATGGTAGAAACGATAGGGCGCGCACTGATCGTCCGCTCGTCGACCAGCGGTGACGGCGTTTTGTGCAGGGACCCCTACCGCTACTAGGCCGGCCGCTCTCCCGCCTTCTGGCTTTCCTTTTACGCAGCCGCGCTTCCTCGCCCCACGCCCCTTGCGCCCAGCAAAGGTGACAACGATCATCTTTTTTTGCGCCACCCTTGCAATCAGAATAATCATTCTGGTATCAGCGGCACCACACGGAAGAATCAGGAAGCCAGAATATCTGGATTATAGCCTGATCATGGGATGACTGCCGAAACAGGGATCGATTCCATATTTGCGCAATCGCAAGCTGAATCCGCCTGCACCCATGACCAGAAAAACAAGAGGGGGAGAGAATGATGAAAACAAGGCATGTATCGATGCTGCTGCTGGGTTGCAGCGCACTGGCTTTTGCATCTTCGGCGCAGGCTCAAGGCACCCAGGCCTCTGCATCCGGTCAGGGCATTCAGGACATCGTCGTGACGGCCAATCGCGTCGAGACCTCGGCGCAAAAAACCGCCACTGCCCTGACCGTCTATAGCGGGGCCGATCTGACCGCTCATGGCGTTTCCAATGTGCAGGCCCTGGCAACGATCGATCCGAGCGTCGTCATCAACGTCACCAATGGCGCGCCCACGGTTGCCGTGCGCGGCATTTCAACGACTGTGGTCAACGAAATCGGTGACCCATCCGTGCCGATCGCCCGCGACGGTTTTTATACCAATCGCGCTTTTAACGTGCAAACCTCGATGTATGACATCGCCCGCGTTGAAGTGCTCAAGGGCCCGCAAGGCACGCTTAACGGCCGCAATTCCACCGGCGGCCTCATCAGCATTGTGACCAACCGTCCGGCCAAGACCAATGGCGGATACGCCTCGGTCGGTTATGGCAATTACAACGCGTTTGAATCGGACCTTGGCGTCAATCTGGCGCTGGCAGACTGGCTGCAGGTGCGCGCTTCCGGTTTCTACCGCTACCACGATGGTTACCGCACGATCACGGGCCTGCCCAACGGCCAGCAGTTGCGCGGCGACGATGCCAACACCGCCTCGGGCCGCTTCCAGGCGGCGATGCAGCCGATCGATGGGATGAATATCTGGGCATCCTACCAGCATGACTCGACCACCGGCGTCGGCGACATCGCATACAAGAGCCCGCTGGGCGCGATCCCGAATTTCGGCAACACCGATTTCATTGCCAATTCAGCGCCGACCTCGAACCGCATTCAGGCCGACCGCCTGCGCTGGGAACTGTCCTATGATCGCCTGCCGGGCGGGCTGCGTTTCATCTATGCCGGCGGCTGGGACAAGTCGCAGTGGAACCACATCCTGGATGCCACCGGCCCCGCCTATCCTGCCATCCGCCAGTTCATTCAATCCGAGAAGCCTGTCACCTGGAACCATGAGGTTCGGCTCTCCAATGCGCCCAGCAGCAGGCTGTTTTTCCAGGTCGGCTATTTTCATTTCGACGAGAGCAACACGCTGCTCTCCTCCATGTACAATGTGGCCATGACAGGGGCTTTTGCGCCGGGCGGTGCCAATGCGGCGTTCAGCCAGGCGGGCGTCAACGGCATTGTTTTCAACTACACTGTGGTTACCCAATCGAATGCGGTCTTTGGCCAGATAGCCTATCGCCTGCTTGATAATCTCAAGCTGAGCTTCGGCGCCCGCGAAACCTGGGACAGCAAGCTGCGCACCGGCACCTCGACCATCATCCCGGCCGCTGCCGGCAATCCGTTTGCCTCTACCGTTCCGCGCGTGAACAACGGCTATGGTTCGATGAGCAAGGCACAGCCGACCTTCCATGTCGGGATCGACTGGCAGGTTGCGCCCCGCTCGCTGCTTTATGCGAAATTCGATACCGGCTATAAGGCAGGCGGCTTCAACTCGAATGGCGTCGGGGCTTCCACGCCCTATTCGCCAGAGACGCTGAAAACCTGGGAAGCGGGCAGCAAGAACCGCTTCATGGGCAACCGTCTCGAACTGAATCTGGCAGCCTTCTATTCGGATTACACCGGCTATCAGGCGACGCAGCTCGTTTCCGCACTGAGCACGGCGCAGGGCACCTTCAACATTGGCAGCGCCAGCATTTACGGCCTCGAAGCTCAGCTTACCGCGCAGTTGGGCAGCGGATGGCAGGTGGACGCCAATTCGACCTGGTTGCACACAAGGCTTGGCGATGGCGTCCACGCCTACAATGCCACCACCGCGTCCGACAAGGTGATCGGCGGAGCAAAGCTGCCTTCGTCGCCAGCGATGGCCGCGCATCTCGGCCTGCAAAAGACCAGCCCCTTCATGGCCGGTCATCTGCTTGCACGTGCCGAGGCAAAATACAGCTCGAGCTTCTA
>DATMUT010000018.1:0-2466 GCA_035563755.1 Novosphingobium sp. | reverse complement strand
CCCCGCGCCTGCCGGTCACATGGTCAGGCGGGCCCCGAACATGAACGAGCTGCCGCTTTTCAGATAGGTGTACACGCGGGTCGAACCGTCGGCGATATTGCCGACGAATTGCGAATCGGCAGCGTTCGTCAGGTTGACCGCGTCGAAGGTAAGGGCGGCATGGTCGGTTAGATTGTAGCGCAGCGAGGCGTCGATATGCGTGTTGGCGTTGTAGCCGGCCACGTCATTGCCATTGGCCGAAGGCACGTCGGTCAGGTAGCGGCCATGATAGGCCAGCGACACGCGCGCATCCAGCTTGCGGTCGGTGTAATAGACCGTGACGTTGGCCGAGTGGCGGGTGAGCTGCGGCAGCGCTGCGCGGAAGGGCTTGCCGGTGGTGGCGTTGGTATAGGTCGCGCTGCCATCGGCCAGCGTGTAGTTGGCCAGAACGCCGGTGTTCTTCAACAGGCCGGGCAGGAAGTCGAAGCCGACGTTGGCGGACAATTCGATCCCCTTGACCATGGCGTGCTGCCCGTTGGCGTACCATTTGCGGGTAAAGACGTCGCTGGCCGAATTGCTGGTGGTTGCCACGTTGAGCAGGCTGAGCGGCAGGCCGGTCGAGGCGTAGGTGGGATAGTCGTAGGAGCTGACGATCAGATCCTCGATATATTTGAAGAAGGGGGTGATGGCGATCATCGTGCGGGCGCTGGCGTAATATTCGGCCGAAAGGCTGGCTGAATCGGCGCGGAAGGGTTTGAGGTTGGGGTTGCCCTGCGTGATCACGCGGTTGTTGGCATCGACCGAGCCGGACACCATCAGATTGGACAGCGTCGGGCGCGACAGGTTGCGGTCGGCGGCGAGGCGCAACTGGAACTTGTCGGTCAGCCCCCAGACCGCGTTGAGCGAAGGCAGGATGTCGGTATAGCCGCTGCCCTGGCTGACCCACAGGCCGCCGATATAGCCTTGCGAGACGATGCCTGTGTTGACCACGCGCACACCCAGATTGCCGCGCAGGTCGTGGCCTAGCAGGCTGCCGCGATAATCGCCTTCGACATAGCCGCCGGCAACGCGCTCGATGATGCGCGCGGTGCTCGACTGGTCCATGTTGAGCGTGTAGCTGTCGGCGTTCATCGAGGCGCGCGCCGTGTCCAGATTGGCCACTGCCCAGCCGCTGGGCAGGCCCGAAACGCCAAGGCCCGAGGCAAAATTATAGGGCAGGGTGGTCATCGCCGTGGTGGGCGAGGAATTGGCGACGTTGCTGGTCACGTCGAGCGTATAGTATTTCTGGTTCAACATCTGGCGGGTGTAGATGCCGCCGAAATGCAGCTTGATCTGCGGCGCGACCTCGTAATGGAAGTTGAGCTTGGCGTTGATGTTGTTGTGGATCACCTTCTGGTACTGAAGGCGCAGCAGGTTGAAGATATAGTTCGACGGATTGCTGACATCCATGCCGTAGGTGATGACCGGCAGGTTGGGGTTCTGGCTGAAGTCATAGGCCAAAGTCGTGCCGCTGGTGGTGTGGCTGCTGTCGCCGTGGGTATAGTACAGCTCGGTGCGCTGGTTGCCGTATTGGGCCAGCTGATAGCCCACCATCGCATCAGCGCTCAGGCGCGAGGAGATACGCGCCTTGGCGTTGAACACCAGCTGGTAATAGTCGTTTTGCGAGACATAGCGCCCCGTGTCCGAACGCAGCCAGACATTGCCGAAAGTGCCGCTGGTGATGTTGTTGCCGGTCACGCCCAGGCTGCTCACGGTGGTGTTGGCCAGCGCGCTCGACGAGTTCCATGAGTTGGAGTCGAGGTGGTATTCGTCGCGTGTGCCCTTCAGCTTGCCATAGAGCGCGTCGACATCGAACTGCAGGTCGCTGCTGGGGTGGAACTGCAGCGAGGCGGTCACGCCCAGCCGCTTCTGGCGGATGCTGTAGAGGTCATAGCGCAGATAGCGCGGGAAATAGAGCGCATTGGCATTGGCTGCGCCAGCGTTCAGCCGCGAGGTGATGCTGGAATCGACCGAGGAGGAGACATTCGACAGGTTCCATCCGCCGGTCGCCCAGCGCACGGTCGAGAACCCCTTCTCGACGACGTTGCGCTCGCTGTAGGCGACCGACACCAGCGTGCCCAAAGTGCCCTCGGGGTTGCGCCAGCTGGCAAGGCCAGCGATGCGCGGCGAGGCCGATTTGCTGAAGCTGTTATAGAACCCTTGCGCCGAAAGGGCGAGGCGGGGCTTGGCAAAGTCGAGCGCGCGGGCGGTGTACAGGTCGATCGTGCCGCCAATGCCGCCTTCCTCGACGCTGGCTTCGGCCGATTTGCGCACGTCGATGCGGTTGAACAGTTCGGCCGCGAACAGGTTGAAATCGAACGAGCGCGAGTTCGACGTGCCGCCGCGCGCGTCGATCGAGCCGCCGGTCGAGATTGCCGGCATGCCCGCTACCCGAACTAGCGTATAGTCGGGCGTAAAGCCGCGCAGCGACACCTGTCGCCCTTCGCC
>DATMUT010000017.1:0-3529 GCA_035563755.1 Novosphingobium sp. | reverse complement strand
CCCCGCCACGCTGTTCATCGAGGCCAGATAGGCCGCCGACGTGCGCGAGAAATGCATGCCCTCGATCAGGATCGGCCCCCAGCTGGTGCCGAAATAGACCCCGAAGGTCGAGGCGACATAGCCCAGCCACAGGAAAGGTGTGATGCGCGCCAGCGGGCCGGCAAACAGGTCGGCCAGGCGGAACGGCGCGGCGCCTTCCTGCGCGTGCGCCTCGTCGGCCAGCTGGAAGCGGTCCTGAGGCCCGGCATGGGCGTCGGGCGCAATCGGGCGCAGGGCCGCCGCAATACGCGCGCCGGGCCGCTGGTGCAGAATAAGGAACCGCAGCGACTCAGGCAGCCAGATGGCCAGCGCCACCGCGCAAACCAGCGAGGCGATGCCCCCCGCGCCAAACACGCCCTGCCAGCCCCAGCGCCCGACCAGCGCCACCGTCAGCGGCCCGGCCAGCGCGCAGCCGCAGCTGTAGCCCACCATGATGATCGTGACCACGCTGGCGCGCAGCCGCTGCGGCACCAGCTCGATGTTGAGCGTCCAGACCAGCGGCAGCACGCCCCCCAGCGCCAGCCCGTTGAGGAAGCGCATGGTCATGAAACCGGCCTTCGAGGCCACCATCACCGTGCCCAGCGTGAACAGGCCAAAGCCCACCACGCCCAGAATGATCGTGGGCCGCCGGCCAATTCGGTCGCCCAGCCAGGGCAGCGTGAACCCGCCCAGCACCATGCCGGCCAGCCCCGAGGAAAAGATATGGCCAAGGTCGATCGGGCCAAAGCCGAAAGTCTCGCGGATATGGGGCGCGGCAAAGCTGAGCATCATCATGTCAAAGCCGTCGAAAAAGGTGACAAGCAGCGACAGGCCGATAAGCATCACATGAAACCGCCCGAAACGCTGGGCATTGAGCAACGCCGCAACATCGTGCGTGCGGGGTGTGTCGATCATGGCCTTCTCCCGGCTCGATCAGGCGTTGGTCGCCTTGTATGGGGCCAATCTAGCGCGGGGAGGAATGTATGTAAATGGCTACATATATATGCGCGGCGGTTTTTCAGCCCGGCGCCCGGCACTCGCCATAAACGCGCATGGGCACCTGCACCAACTGCTCGTACAGCATGACCGGGTGCGACCAGCGGCAATTGCGCGCGACATAATCGCGCACGCGGGCAGTGGCGTAAGCATTGGCCGGCAGGTTGCGCACCCACACCGACATCACCACCGCGCCGGGCCGGCGCGCCAGAATGCGGTCAATCTCGCGGTCGGTGTCGAACTGGCTGACGTTGCGCTCGATGGCGTGGTTCAGGTGATGCGGGAACACCAGCGGCGAAAGGAAGGGCCGCCCGGTCATCGCATAGAGCCACACCGGCCCGTCGAACACCAGCAGGCCGCCGCCATGATCGTGCGCCGCCACATCGCCCGCCAGCGCGCGCATCGAGGCGGCGGCATTGCGGTTCCAGGCAAAATCGGCCGGGTCGTACCACAACCAGCACCACAGCATGAGCGCGACGAAAGCCAGCCTGCCCGATCCGGCAAAGGCAGCGCCCGCCAGAACGCAGGCCGGAACCAGCAACGGCAGCGCATAGTGGATGAAAAAGTTGGGCACCGCCACAAAGCCGACCAGCGCCGCCCCCAGCCACAACCCGCCAAACAGCGCCATCCGCCCGCCCAGTTGCCAACTCGCCCGCCAGCATCCCCACACCGCCAGCGCCAGCAGCGGCGCGATGCGCAGCCCCACTGCAATGGCCTGATGCGCCAGTTGGCCGGGCGGAAACGGCGCCTTGTGCAGATTGGCCAGCACCATGGCCTGCCACCATGCCGCGCCATGCCCGCCCAGCGCATAGGCAAGGCCAGCCAGCACAAACGGCCCCACGCCCAGCGCCATCCAGCCCGCCACCACCAGCGCCACGCGCCCTGTCCGCGCGCCAGACCGCCACAGCGCCACAGCGCTCCACAGGCCAAGGAAGGCGGCCTCGAAGGCGGCCGTCTGCTTGATGGCGATGGCAGCGCCGCACAGCGCCATGGCGCCCCATACGCGCCCCAACACCCGGCCCTGCGCCAGCGCCCCGTCGCCTTGCACCACCGACAGCGCGGCCAGCGCCATCGGCAGGTTGTAAAACACCGGCGCCTGTCCGCCAAAACCGTCGAACGGGCCAAGCAGCGCGACATAGGCCAGCCCCGCCATCACCGCTGCCCCCTGCGCCCCGGTCAGGCGCAGGACGATGCGCTGCACCACCCAGCCCGTGACCGCCGCGCAGCCCGTGGCCGCCAGTTGATAGGCCAGCACCGGCGAGGGCAGGAAAGCAATGAGCCAGTAGATCAGGAAAAGGCCGATCGGCTTCCTGTCCCACACGTCGACATAGGGCAGCAGGCCCTCGTGCATCCGCTGGCCCACCAGCAGGTAGAACTGATCGTCTATGCCCAGATTGGGGTTGCCAAAGGTGGCGCAGCGCAAGGCCAGCGCCGCCGCCAGCATCAGCGCGGCAATCGCTGACTGGCGCGCGCCGGCCCGCATGGCTCAGGCGGCCTCGGGCGCCCGGCCGCGCAGCGCGCCGTCAAGCGCCGCGCTGTCCAGCCGCCCTTCCCAGCGCGACACGACAATGCAGGCCACCGCATTGCCCACGAAATTGGTCAGGCTGCGGCATTCCGACATGAACCTGTCGACCCCCAGAATAAGCGCCATGCCCGCCACCGGCACCGATGGCACAATGGCCAGCGTTGCCGCCAGCGTGATGAAGCCGGCCCCCGTCACGCCCGCGGCCCCCTTCGAAGAGAGCATCGCCACGCCCAGCAGCAGCAGCTGATCGCCCAGCGGCAGATGCACATTGCACGCCTGCGCGATGAACAGCGCGGCCAGCGTCATATAGATGTTCGTGCCATCCAGATTGAAGGAATAGCCCGTGGGCACCACCAGCCCCACGATCGAGCGCGGACAACCGGCATGCTCCATCTTCTCGATAAGCGCGGGCAGCGCGCTTTCGGACGAGGAGGTGCCCAGCACCAGCAGCAATTCGGCCTTGAGATAGGCCAGCAGCCTTAGGATCGAAAAGCCGCAGGCCCAGCCCACCGCCCCCAGCACCACCAGCACGAACAGCAGGCTGGTAAAATAGAAGGTGGCCACAAGCGCGGCCAGATGCGCAAGGCTGGCAATGCCATATTTGCCAATGGTAAAGGCCATCGCCCCGAAGGCGCCAATGGGCGCGGCCTTCATCACGATGGCGACCAGGCGGAACACCGCCACCGACACATCCTCGAACAAGGCGTTCACCCGCTCGCCCGCCGGCCCCGAGAGCGCCATCGCCACGCCAAACAGGATCGCCACGAACAGCACCTGCAGGATATTGCCCTCGCCCAGCGCCGAGAGGAACGTGTCGGGGATGATGCCCATGAGGAAGCCGGTCAGGCTCGATTCATGGGCCTTTTTGGCATATTCGGCCACCTTGCCCGCATCCAGGCTGGCCGGGTCGATGTTCAGCCCCGCGCCCGGCTGCACCACATTGGCCACCACCAGCCCCACCGCCAGCGCCAGCGTCGAAAAGCACAGGAA
>DATMUT010000016.1:0-3489 GCA_035563755.1 Novosphingobium sp. | reverse complement strand
GCTTATCGCGCTGGGCATGACGGTCGAAAGCTCGACCTCCTTCATCAACTTCGGCGCCTTTACCGCGTTCACGGCGGTCAATCTGGCGGTGGTGTGCACCGCCGTGCGGCAGGGCCGTCGCCCGGTCGGGGCTGACCTGTGGCTGTGGTATGTGGCGCCGTTGCTGGGCGCGGCCATCGATGCATGGCTGCTCACCCGGCTCGAGCGCCCGGCGCTGGTGCTGGGGGGTATCTGGCTGCTGGCTGGGCTGGGCATACTGACCTGGCTGACGGGTGGTTTCCGCCGCCAGCCCCCCGCGCTGCACATCGACCAGCACTAAGGGCGCCGGTCAGGGCGCGCCGGCATCCGCGCTCACCGCCTCGGCCAGCCAGGCGCGAAAGCGGGCCAGCAGCGGGTCTGACCAGCGCGCGCGCGGGCAGCGGAACACGTAAGCCCCCAGCGTGACCGGCTGCAGCGCCTGCCGCTGGGGTACGACAGGCACCAGCCTGCCGCCGGCCAGGTCCTCGGCGGCGAGAAAGTGGTTGGACAGTGCCACGCCCTGGCCCGCCCGCGCGGCCGCCAGCGTAAGGTGCGCCTGCCCATAGCGCGCCACGGCCGGGGGCAAGGCGGCCCCGCCATGCTCCTGCGCGGACAGCCAGGCGGCCCATTCGGCGGGCGATCCTTCTTCGATCAGCGGCATGGCCAGCAGGTCGGCCAGCGTCATCACCGGGCGCGGCCAGCGCGCCAGCAATTCGGGCGCGGCCACGGGGAACACCTGTGGGCGGGCCAGTTCCTCGGCGCGCACGCCATGGGCCAGCGGCTGGGGCGCGTGGTCATAGCTGTAGCGGATGTCGCCATCGGCCTCGTCGCGCTCGAACGAGGGTTCGGCATCGGTCGAGCGCAGGTCGACCACCGGCCGCCCCCGCCCGCGCGAAAAAGCCGGCAGCCGCCGCGTGAGCCAATGCAGCGCGAAGCCGGCCGAGCACCAGATGGTGAGGCCGGGGCGCCGCTGGGCCATCACCGCCATCGTCGCCATCTCGATTTCGGCCAAAGCGGCGCCAATGCGCGCGTGATAGCTCTGCCCGGTGGGCGTGAGTTCGCCCGTGTGGCGGTTGAGCAGCATGACCCCGAGCATGTCCTCGAGCCCGGAAAGGTGGCGGCTCACGATCGCGTGGCTGATGCCCAGCGCCTCGGCCGCGCGGCGGATGCCGCCATGGCGGCCAATGGCGGCAAAGGCGCGCAGGGCGGCAAAGGGGGGCTGGGGTGTCACGAGTGGTAACCTACAGTCACCACATCTGCCGCGCAAGTCGCCTGATGCGGGGCTTTGCGGTGCCTTATGGTCAACACACACACTCTTGCAGAAGGTTTTCCATGAGCAATCCCGATCTTGCCGCCCGCCGTGCCCGCGCAGTGCCTCGCGGCGTGGCCTCTGCCACGCAGGTGTTTGCCGCGCGCGCCGAAAACGCCGAGATCTGGGATGTGGAAGGCAAGCGCTACATCGACTTTGCCGGCGGCATCGGCGTGCTCAACGTGGGCCACCGCAACCCGCGCGTGATGGCCGCGGTCGAGGCGCAGCTTGCCGCCTTCACGCACACCGCCTTTCAGGTCATGGCTTACGACAGCTATGTCGAGCTGGCCGAGCGGCTGAACGCCATTGCCCCCATCGAGGGCGAGGCCAAGACCATCCTGTTCACCACCGGCGCCGAGGCGACCGAGAACGCGGTCAAGATCGCGCGCGCAGCCACGGGCCGTCCGGGCATCATCTCGTTTGTGGGCGGTTTCCACGGGCGCACGCTGCTCTCCTCGGCCATGACGGGCAAGGTGAACCCCTACAAGCGCGGCCTCGGGCCGTTCCCGGGCGAGATCTATCACGTGCCGCTGCCCTCGGCGTGCAATGGCATCACGCTGGCCGACACGCTGCGCGCGCTCGACTTCCTGTTTGCCGCCGACATCGAGCCTGAGCGCATTGCCGCCTTCATCGTCGAGCCGGTGCAGGGCGAGGGCGGTTTCCACATGCCCGACCCGGCGCTGTTCGAGGCGATCGACGCGCTGCGCCGCGAGCATGGCATCCTGCTGATTGCCGACGAGGTGCAGTCCGGCTTTGCCCGCACCGGCAAGATGTTCGGCATCGAGCACCAGCCGGTCAAACCTGACCTGATGACCATCGCCAAGTCGCTGGCGGGCGGTCTGCCGCTTTCGGGCGTGATTGGCCGGGCCGAGGTGATGGATGCGGTGGGGCCGGGCGGCCTTGGCGGCACCTATGCCGGCGCGCCGCTGGCCTGTGCGGCGGCTCTGGCTGTGCTCGACGTGATCGAGGAAGAAAAGCTGATCGATCGCGCCAATGTGGTGGGCGACAAGGTGCGCGCCGCCGTTTCGGCCGCCGCCGCCCGCAACGACACGCTGCCCATCGCCAACCTGCGCGGGCCGGGCGCGATGATCGGCTTTGACATTCTGGATGTCGATGGCAAGCCCGACGGCGTGGCCGCCAAGGCGGTCTGCGCCCGCGCGCTCGAGGCTGGCCTGGTCGTGCTGACCTGCGGGCCTTTCGGTCAGGCGATCCGCATTCTGGTGCCGCTGACGGTGAGCGATGACGTGCTCGACGAAGGGCTGGCCATCCTGACCGAGGCGCTGGTGCGCGCCGAGGTGAGCGCAAAGGTGCCGGCATGAACACGCTGGCCCTTTCGCGCCCCGACCTGCTGCGCGACGCAGCCTTTGTCGACGGCAGCTGGGTGGCGGGCGAGGCCACCATTGCCGTCACCAACCCGGCCGATGGCGCGACCATTGCCACGGTGCCCAATCTGGGCGAGGCCGAGACGCTGCTGGCCGTGAGCGCGGCCGAGCGTGCGGGCAAGGCATGGGCGGCCACCGAGGCCAAGACGCGCGGCGCGATCCTGCGCCGCTGGGCTGCGCTGATGCACACTCACGCCTGCGATCTGGCCCGCTTGATGACCGCCGAGCAGGGCAAGCCGCTGGCCGAGGCCAAGGGCGAGGTGGCCTATGCCGCCAGCTTCCTCGACTGGTTTGCCGAGGAAGCGCGCCGGGTGAACGGCGATGTGCTGACCCCCCATGCCCGCGACCGCCGGCTGGTGGTGCGCAAGGCGCCGGTGGGCGTGGTGGCCGCTGTCACCCCGTGGAACTTCCCGCTGGCCATGATTACCCGCAAGGCGGGGCCTGCGCTGGCGGCGGGCTGCACCATGGTGCTCAAGCCCAGCGAACTGACGCCGCTCTCGGCGCTGGCGCTGGCGCGTCTGGCCGAGGAGGCCGGGGTGCCGGCGGGCGTGTTCAACGTGGTGACGGGCGATGCGGCCCCCATCGGCAATGTGCTGACGGGTGACAAGCGGGTGCGCAAGTTCACCTTCACCGGCTCGACCGGCGTTGGCAAGATGCTGGCCGCGCGCTGCATGGACACGGTCAAGCGCGTCAGCCTCGAGCTGGGCGGCAATGCGCCGCTCATCGTGTTTGACGATGCCGATCTGGATGCGGCGGTCGAAGGGGCGATGGCCAGCAAGT
>DATMUT010000015.1:0-3297 GCA_035563755.1 Novosphingobium sp. | reverse complement strand
CGAGACGGCAACGCAGGCCCCTGCCGGCCCGCGCGTCACCTTGCTGGGCACGCCCTTCGACCAGTCGATCGCGCGCAACCTGCCGGCCAAGCAGGCCATCGGCCAGGCCGCCGCCGCCCTGTGCAAGCCGGGCGAGGGCATCATGATCGACGGGGGCAGCACCACCTTGCAGATGTGCCCGCATCTGGAAGGGCTGGACCTGCAGGTGCTCACCAATTCACTGCATATCGTCAACGCGCTGCTGCCGCAGGCGGGCACGCGCATCCTTGTGCCCTCGGGCAGCGTGTTTCGCGAGCAGAATATCATTCTGGCCCCGGCGGGCGAGGATTCGATGCCGCGTTTCCATGCGCCCAAGCTGTTCATGGGCGCGGCCGCCGTGGGCGCCAGCGGCGTCATGCAGGACGACCCCATACTGGTGGCGGCCGAACGCCGCCTGATCGATCGGGCCGAGGAGGTGATCCTGCTGGTCGATTCGGCCAAGTTCGGCTCGTCCTCGGGCGCGATCGTGTGCGGGCTGGACGAAGTGGACGTGCTGATTACCGACGCTGCCATCCGCCCCGAGGACGCCGACAAGGTGCGCGCGGCCGGTGTGCGGCTGATCGTGGTGCCATAAGCGCCTTTTGCCCCCCCTTTTCGGGCACGCCCCCTTTTCGGGCAGGCCCCTTTTCGGGCAGGCCCCCTTTTCTGGCAGGCCACGCACCGCTAGACAGGCGCCATGGCACGTTTCTTCTCGCGCCCGGGGCGCGATCGCGGGTGGCTTTATCGGCTGGGCTGGTGGGTGGCGATGGCCAGCCTGTGGTTTGTCGGCCTGTCGGTGGCGTGGGTGGCGATCTATCGCGTGCTGCCCCCGCCCGTCACCATGACGATGCTGGGCGACCCCAACGGTTTTTCAAAACAATGGACGCCGCTCTCGCGCATTGACCGGCGCATGGTCGATGCGGTCATTGCCGGCGAGGACGGGCGCTTTTGCGAACACCACGGCTTTGACGGGGCGGGCATTTCGGCCGCGCTGCAGCGCGATCTGGCGGGCGGCAAGCTGCGCGGCGGGTCGACCATCAGCCAGCAGACCGCCAAGAACGTGTTCCTGTGGCAGGGCGCAGGGTGGACGCGCTATGCCCGCAAGGGTCTCGAGACCTGGTACACCGTGCTGATCGAGGCAATGTGGCCCAAGCGGCGCATCATGGAAATGTACCTCAACGTGGCCGAAACCGGCATCGGCACCTATGGCGTCGAAGCTGGCGCGCGGCGCTACTACAACCACTCGGCCGCCCATCTGTCGCAGGTCGAGGCGGCGCGCATTGCCGCGGCCCTGCCCAGCCCCAAGAAGCGCGCCGTGGTGGGCGCCACCGGCTTTACCCGCCGCCATGGCAACGCCATTGCCGCGCGCAGCGGGGTGGTGCGCCGCGCCGCGCTCGACGATTGCGTTTACGACTGAAAGCCACCGCGCATGTGAAAAGGGCGCCCCCGCAGGAGCGCCCTTTCCTTTGCCAAAATCGCCAGCGGATCAGAAGGCGACGCTGATCGAACCCGTGATGGTGCGCGGGGTCGGCAGATAGGCCGTGGTCGAGGGATAGCTGGCGAAGGTGTTGGCGGTCGTGCCGTCAAAACCACCGATGTAGAACTTGTTGAACAGGTTCGTCACGTTCAGCTGCAGGTAGGTGTTGGGGCGAGCGCCCAGCTTGTCGAGGTTGAGGCGGGCCGACAGGTCGACCGTGGTGTAGGCCGGCGCCTTGGCCTCGGACACCTGCACGCCGTTCACATAGACCGGCAGGTTCTGGTCGTTGATGAAACGGCCGCCGGTGCGCTTGACCTGCACGCCGATGTCGAGCGGGTCGAAGTGACCGTCGATGCGCGCGCCCATGGTCGAGACAGGGGCGCCCGATTCGCGCTTGCCCGCCGTGGCGAAGTAGGTGCCGTTGCCCGAAGCCACATTGCTCACGATGCGCGAACGCATGAGCGAGACGAAGCCATAGGCCGACAGATACTTGTTGGCGTTGACCGTCACGCTGGCATCCAGACCATACTTCTCGACGGTGCCCAGGTTGCGGTAGATGGTCGCCTGCAGGTCCTGATCATACGACGAGGCCAGACGGTTGTGGAACAGGGTGTACCAGCCACCCAGCTGCCCCATGACCTTGCGCGAACGGAAGCGCATGCCCAGGTCGAAGTTGTCGGTCGATTCCGGCGTCGGGTTGGCCTGAGCGGTGCCCTGCGCATAGTAGAACGACTGATACAGGTTGTCGGTGCCCGGCACCTGCATGCCCTTCGAGTAGTTGAAGAACATCGAGGCCTGCTTGGTCACCTTTACGGTGAAGCCGGCCGAAGGCAGGACCTTCGAGTAGTTGAAGATGCGCTGCTGCGGGGCGGCGTAGTTCGAATGCAGGGCGGCATAGGCAGCGTTCATGCTGCTGTTGCCAAGGCAATCGACATAGCCCTGGTTCGAGGTGGTGAAGCAGTAGTTGTTGAGGTTGCGCTTGAGGAAGGGGACGCGCAGGCCAGCGGTCACTTCCAGACGGTCGCCAAAGAAGCGGCCGTTATACTCGCCCGACACCTGATGCAGGATGGCATACGAGAGGCGGTTGCGCTTCTGGATGACATTGCCCGAGGCATCCGTGACCGGATTGTCGATCGGGAAGTACTGCGAGGCCATGCCGTCCGAGTTCAGATAGGCCAGCTCGCCCGTCTGGCGGTGGCGGCCGCGGTCATAGGTGTAGTTGACGCGCAGCGTGTGGCTGTCGTTCAGGCGGTAACGCAGCGACATGTTCAGGCCCAGACGATAGGTCTCGGTCTCGCTGGGGGCGGCCAGCGTCACCTTGTCGAGCAGGTCGCCGTCACCGTTCAGGTCGCGGCCGAAGTAGTAGCTGCTGCCAATGTAGCCGGTCGTCGCGGTGCCGCAGCTGGTGCTGGTGCAGGTCGCCTCGGTGCCGGTGGCGGTGCCGCCGCCGTTGGCCTTGGTGTACTGGATGCTGGGGTCAACCGTCAGCACCAGCTTGTCGGTCAGGGTAAAGCGCGAGTTGATGCGCAGGTTGCCCGTGTTCGACGGGTTGTAGCGGCATTCCCACAGGCTCGGGCTCGAGGAGCAGCTGCCCAGGTTATAGAACGCTTCCGACCAGTTGGTGGGGTAGCGGTTCGAGCTGGCCGAGCCCACGGTGCGGCTGCCGTAATTCTCGTTCCACAGGTAGATCGAGGGCGCCATCGTGTTGCGGTTGCGGTTCCAGTGGCCCGCCAGCGAGATGAAGTCGCCATTCGAGAGCGGCTGGTAGATCTTGAAGTTGAACTGCTTCTTGTCAACGCCGC
>DATMUT010000014.1:0-2978 GCA_035563755.1 Novosphingobium sp. | reverse complement strand
CTGTCTGCGCCAGCCGCGCGCACGCGCGGTCGGGCAGGTGGATGCCATGGGCAAACACCGACCGCGCGCCCACCAGGCCAAAGCTGTCGTACACATCCAGATAATCGGCCGTATCGGGAAAGCGCGCCGCGACCGCCGCGCATTCATGCCTATTTTCGGCCAGATGCGTGTGCAGCAACACATCGGGATGGGCGCGCAGAATCTCGCCCGCCACCGCCATCTGCGCGTCGCTCGACGTCAGGGCAAAACGCGGCGTCACGGCATAGGTCAGCCGCCCGCGCCCATGCCACCGCGCGATCAGCGCCTCGGTCTGCGCGCGGGCGCTTTCGGGCGTGTCGCGCAGCCCCTCTGGCCCCAGATCCATCAGCACCTTGCCCGAGGCGATGCGCATGTCGCGCGCCAGCGCCGCTTCGAACAGCGCATCGACCGAACCTTCGTGCACAGTGGGAAACACCAGCGCGCTGGTCGTGCCATGGCGCAGCAGCATGTCCAGAAAGGACCCCGCCACGCTGTCGGCATGAGCCCGGTCGGCAAAGGCCTTCTCGGCCGGAAAGATGTGCCGGTCGAGCCAGTCGAGCAATTGTTCGCCGTGCGAGGCAATGCGGTCCATCTGCGGGTAATGCACATGCGCATCGACAAAACCGGGCACGATCAGGCCCGCCACCGCCTCGACCGGCACATGGGCAAAGCGCGGCGCCAGTTCGGCATAGGCCCCGCGCGCCACCACCAGCCCGCCCTCGACCACCAGCAGCCCGTCGGGCTCGTGGCGAATGGCCCCGGCATCATCGCGCGGGTCGCGCCCCACCGAGAGGATCTCGCCCCGAAAGGCGCGCAGCGTGTTGTTGTCCATCGTTTCCAGCCTGTTACGCCGCGCCCAGTTGCAGCAGTTGCGCCAGCACGGCAATGGCGATCACATCCGGCTCCTTGCCGGCAATGCCCGCCAGGCCAATCGGGCAGGTCAGCCGGGCGCGCGCGCTTTCATCCATCCCATCGCGCTCCAGCCGGGCCAGAAAGCGCGCCCGCTTGGTGACCGAACCGATCAGCCCGACAAAATGCACCGGCGCGCGCGACAGCGCCGCCAGCGCCAGGCGGTAGTCCAGCCCGTGATCATGGGTCAGGATGACGATCGCCGCCTCGGGCGGAGCTTCGGCCACGCATTGAGCGATCTGGCTGTCGGGCACGATGGCCACGCCGGCAATCGTCTCGAACAGGGGCCGCGTGTCGAACCAGGCCAGGCGCAGCGGCAGGCCATGCGCGTGGCGGGCAATGGCCTGCCCCACATGCCCCGCGCCAAACAGATAGAGCGGGCGGCGCGATTGCCCGACCACCTCGGCAAAGCTGGTGCCCGCCCCCGGCCGCTCGCCGCGCGCGCCAAGCGGGGCCAGATCGGCCTCGGCGGCGGTGTGGCGGGCGATGCCGTCTGCCTCGAAATGCGTGACCAGCACCGATTGGGGCGAGACCAGCTGCAACCACTCAAGCCGCTCGCGGTCGACATGCTCGACCAATATGCGCACCCGCCCGCCACAGCACTGGCCCAGCAGCGGCCCCAGCGGATAATCCTGCACCCGCCAACTGCCCGGAGGGTGGTTCAAAATCGCCCGCGCCTGCTCGAGCGCGCGAAATTCCAGCGCGCCACCGCCAATCGTGCCCCATTGCCGCGCGGCATTGGCCAGCATGCGCGTGCCCGGCCCGCGCGGCGCCGACCCTTCGCAGGCCAGCACGCTGACCATGGCCAGCGGCGCCCCGCCCGAGGCTCGCCCAACGCCCTCGCGCAGCCAGTCCAGCCACTCACTCATGCAGCGCCCGCTCCGCAACCCCTGCCCCAGCGCCATGCGCCATGATCGCGGCCAGCACCCTCTCGGGCGTGGCGGGCGCGTCGATGGCGGGCCAGCAGCGCCGATGCGCAGCGGTGGCCGCCACAGCCGCGCCAATCGCGCCAAACACCGCATTGGCCAGCATCAGCGGCGGCTCGCCCACCGCTTTCGAGCGATGGATGGTGGGCTTCACATTGGCCCCCTCCCACAGCGCGATGGCCAGATGCGCCGGGCGGTCTGACGCCGTGGGGATCTTGTAGGTTGAGGGCGCATGGGTCAGCAGGCGCCCCTTCCCGTCCCACACCAGCTCCTCGGTGGTGAGCCAGCCTTGCCCCTGCACGAAGCCGCCCTCGATCTGCCCCCGGTCGATCGCCGGGTTGAGCGAGCGGCCCACGTCATGCAGGATGTCCACCGCCAGCACCTTGTGCTCGCCCGTCAGCGTGTCGACCACCACCTCGGCCACCGCCGCGCCATAGGCGAAGTAATAGAATGGCCGCCCCTTGTGCGCCGCGCGGTCATAGGCAATCTCGGGCGTGGCATAGAACCCCGTGGCCGAAAGCTGGACGCGCGCCAGATAGGCCCGGCGGCACAGGGTGGCAAAATCCATCACCTCGGCCCCGGCATGCACCATGCCATCGGCAAACACCACCGCATCAGCGCTGCCGCCCCATGTCCGCGCGGCAAAATCGGCCAACCTGTCGCGAATGGCGCGCGCGGCCAGCATCGCGGCCATGCCGTTCAGATCCGCCCCCGAGGAGGCAGCCGTTGCCGAGGTGTTGGGCACCTTGTCGGTGCGGGTGGCGGTGATGCGCACCTGCGCCACCGGCACGGCAAATTCGCCCGCCACCACGGCTGCCACCTTGGTATAAAGGCCCTGCCCCATCTCGGTGCCGCCGTGGTTGATCTGGATCGAACCGTCGGCATAGACATGCACCAAGGCGCCCGCCTGGTTGAGATGGGTCGTGGTAAAGCTGATGCCGAACTTGACGGGCGTGAGCGCGATGCCCTTCTTCAGCACCGGGCTGGCGGCGTTGAAGGCGGCGATCTCCTCGCGCCGCGCGTCGTAACGGGCCCTCTGGCGCAGGCGCGCGATCAGCTCGGGCGCGATATTGTCCTCGACCACCATGCCATAGGGGGTAACGTCGCGCCCCGGCCCGTACAGGT
>DATMUT010000013.1:0-2077 GCA_035563755.1 Novosphingobium sp. | reverse complement strand
ATTGACGCCAACCGCCGCCATCAGCCGGAGCCCGTCGAGCCGCACGATGGTTTCGCTCACCACCGCCGGCAAAGCACCCTCATCGGGCCACGACCCGCGCAAGGGGATGACACTGTCCATAACGCCCTCCCTCAAACGGGCACGCGGCCCGATGCAGCCTTACCCCGGAAACACCACCGTGCGCGCGCCGTTCATGAACACGCGGTCCTCGAGGTGGGCGCGCACGGCGGCGGCCAGCACGCGGCGCTCGATGTCGCGGCCCTTGCGCACCAGGTCTTCCGGCTCGTCGGCATGGGTGATGTTGCCAACATCCTGCGCGATGATCGGGCCTTCGTCGAGGTCGGCCGTCACATAGTGTGCCGTCGCGCCGATCATCTTCACGCCGCGCTCATAGGCCTGGTGATAGGGCTTGGCACCCTTGAAGCCGGGCAGGAACGAGTGGTGAATGTTGATGCAGCGGCCCGACAGGAACGCCGCCAAATCGTCCGAGAGGATCTGCATGTAACGCGCCAGCACCACCAGATCGGCGCCCGAAGCGGTCACGATCTCCTTGATCTGGGCCTCCTGCTGCGCCTTGGTGTCCTTGGTGATGGGCAGGTGGTGGAACGGCAGGTCGCCGATCAGCGAGGTGGTGATGAACTTGCGGTCGTGGTTGCAGATGATGCCCACCACATCCATGTCCAGCTCGCCAATGCGCCAGCGATACAGCAGGTCGCCCAGGCAATGGTCGAACTTGCTGACCATCAGCAGCACCTTCTTGCGCTCGCCAGCCACGTTCAGGCGCCAGTCCATGCCGTGCTCGCCCGCCAGTTCGGCAAAATGGGCGCGCCAGTCCTCGGCCGTGTCACCTTCGGGCAGCGAGAAGACCACGCGCATGAAGAAACGGTCGGAAATACGGTCGTTGAACTGCTGGGCATCAAGGATGTTGCCGCCGCGACCTGCCAGATAACCCGCGACCTTGGCCACCAGCCCCGGCTGGTCCGCACACGACAGGCTCAGCGTACACACTGCGCTCACGATTCTTCCCTTTCATTCTCTCCCCGGCGCGCAAAGCATGGCGCGTACGGGCTGGTTTGCCGTTGGACGGGCGCATGGGAGAAGTGGCTGTCTGCCACCACCTTTGCGCCTCTTTGCTTATTTGTGAGCGGCGCGATAGGCCGCAATCCAGTCGACGGTTTTTTCAAGCCCGCCAAAAGGATAGAAGTGCAGACGCACCGGACCGTGGGCCGGCCCCATGCCGCGTGCCAGCGCGTCGACCAGCTTGTCGGGGCCGGCGCTGCCCAGCAGGGCGGTGATCGAGATGCCGTATTTGGCCAGCACCGAAGCCGAAGCGCCCACCCCGCAACGCGCGGCAAAGCGGATCAGCGTCTTGATGCCGGCAGGGCCAGGCACGCCGATGCGCACAGGCGCTGCAATCCCGCGCTCGCGCAACTGCGCCAGCCAGGCCAGCGCCGCATCGGGGTCGAAGCCGAATTGCGTGACCACCAGCGGCGCCATACCGCGCGCGTCAATGTCGACGCATTTACGGGCCAACACGTCCCAGCACTGCTCGGTCGTCATGTTGGGGTGGCCCTCGGGGTGGCCGCCCACGCCAATCGCCTTGATGCCCGCCTTCTCGAACAGGCCCGTGGCGATCAGCTCGCTGCTGTCGTTATACGGCCCCGCCGACTGCTCGGGATCGCCAGCGATGACGAAGCAGCGCTTCACCCCCGCCTCGGTCACGACGGCGTTGAGGTAATCCTCGAACTCGGCCTGCGAGGTGATGCGACGCGCCGAGAAATGCGGCATCGGCTCGAAGCCCATGGCGCGCACGGCCTTGGCAGCGGCAATGCGCGCGGGCGCTTCCTCGCCGGGCAGGAAGGTGACGGCGATAGGCGTATCTGCCGGAATCCTGGGCGCGGCCTTGGCCAGCGAATCAACATCCTTGGCGGTGATTTCGAGCGAAAAGCCGTCGGTGATGCCGTCAGGCGCGCGCTCCCAGTTCGGGTGAATCTGCGAAAGGGCTACCATGTTCCTCTACCCTCTAATTTTGTATGCGACACTTACTATCAAAAGGTGATCGCAATGTGCAGCCCCC
>DATMUT010000012.1:0-5426 GCA_035563755.1 Novosphingobium sp. | reverse complement strand
CTGGAAACCAAGCCTACGCTGGGCGCGCGCCGCGTGGTGATTGTCGATCCGGCCGATGACATGGAGAAGGGCGCGGTCAACGCGCTGCTCAAGGGGCTCGAGGAACCGCCAGCGGGCACCTATTTCCTGCTGGTGGCGCATCGTATCGGCCGCTTGTTGCCAACGGTGCGCTCGCGTTGTCGAATCTTGCGGTTTGCGCCTTTGGGGACTGGCGATGTCGATGCCATCCTGCGCCGCGCCGCGCCCGAGGCTGACGCCGCCACGCGCGCTGCCGCCATTGCCGCGGCGCAAGGCTCGCCCGGCACGGCGCTTGAATTTGTGGCCGAGGATCTGGGCAAGGCGCATGCGTTGATGCACCGGCTGGTAACGGGGGGCGACCCCGATATGACCCTGCGCGGCGCCTTTGCGGGCGAGATTGGCGCGCGGCCGGCCCGTTCGCGAATCGCTGCCGTGCTGGACCTGTCACGCGCGGTTCTGGCCGGGCAGCTGCGCGATGCGCCGCGCCCCGCCCAGGCCCGCATCATCGAGGCCCATGCCGCGATAACCCGTCTTGCGGGCGAGGCGCCGATCTATAACTTCGACCCCGGTCTGCTGGCGATGGAAATTGGCGGCTTGCTGGCCTCGGCCGCGATGCCTAGAGAGGCTGGCAGGCGCTGATACGGCGCACCCATTCTCGTGCAAAGGCAAAGAGCAAGGCCCATGGCCGAACCGTTCTATATCACCACCGCCATCGCCTATCCCAACGGGCGCCCGCATATCGGCCATGCCTATGAGGCGATCGCAGCCGATGTGATTGCCCGCTTCCAGCGGGCGCAAGGCCGCAACGTGCGTTTCCAGACCGGCACCGACGAGCATGGGCTGAAGATGGCGCAGAAGGCGCGCGAGCTGAGCACTACGCCGCGCGCTCTGTGCGACGAAATGTCGTCCCATTTCAGGGCTATGTGCGACACTCTGAACATCAGCTATGATGTGTTCCAGCGCACCACCGACGAGGCCCATTACCGCGCCAGCCAGGCCATCTGGCAAGCGATGGCCGACAAGGGCGACCTCTACCTCGACCGCTACGAGGGCTGGTACTCGGTGCGCGACGAGGCGTTCTATGACGAGAGCGAGCTGGTCGCGGGCGAGGATGGCGCCAAGCTGTCGCCGCAGGGCACCCCGGTGGAATGGACGGTCGAGGAAAGCTGGTTCTTCCGCCTGTCGAAATACGAGCCGCAATTGCTGGCGCTTTATCGCGATAATCCCGGCTTCATCAGCCCCGACAGCCGCCGCAACGAGGTGGTGCGTTTTGTCGAGGGGGGGCTGAAAGACCTGTCGGTTTCGCGCACCAGCTTTGACTGGGGCGTGCCGGTGCCGGGCAGCCCGAACCACGTGATGTATGTGTGGGTCGATGCGCTGACCAACTATCTGACGGGGCTGGGTTATCCCGACAAGACGCCCGAGATGGACACGTGGTGGCCGGCCGACATTCACCTGATCGGCAAGGACATTGTGCGCTTCCATACGGTGTACTGGCCGGCTTTCCTGATGAGCGCGGACCTGCCGCTGCCAAAGCAGGTGTTCGGCCATGGCTTCCTGCTGCATCGCGGCGAGAAGATGTCGAAGTCGCTGGGCAATGTGGTCGACCCGCTGGAGCTGGCCGAGACTTTTGGCGTTGATTCCTTGCGTTATTTCCTGATGCGCGAGGTCAGCTTCGGCAATGATGGCAGCTATAGCGCCGAAGCCATCGTCACCCGTTGCAACGCTGAACTGGCCAACAGCTTCGGCAATCTGGCGCAGCGTTCGCTCTCGATGATCTTCAAGAACCTGGGTGGTACGCTCAACGCTGACCTGCCCGAGGGCGAAGCTGACACCGCCTTGCGCGCAACGGTTTCGGCCGAGATTGCCGCGATGCGCGCGCGGTTTGGCGAGCTGGATTTCAGCGCGGGCCTCGATGCCTGGATGCGCGCCGTGTTCGCCTGCAACCAGTATGTTGACGAGCAGGCGCCCTGGGCCCTGCGCAAGACCGATCCCGAGCGGATGGCAGCGGTGCTGATGACGCTGTTCCGCGTCGTGCGCGATCTGGCCATTGCGGTGCGCCCGGTGGTGCCCACGGCCATCGACGCCCTGCTGGCGCAGATGGGTGAGGAGGCGCGCGATTACGCCGCGCTCGACGATGCCGGCTGGTTTGCCCGCCTTGTGGCCAGCGGCTTTACCCTGTCGCAGCCGACCGGCGTGTTCCCGCGCCTTGAACTTCCGGCCGAGGGGTAAGCGATGCTGATCGATTCGCATTGCCACCTCAATTACAAGGGGTTGGTCGAGGATCAGGACGAGGTGCTGGACCGCGCGCGCGCAGCCGGCATCTCGGGCTTTCTCAACATCTCGACGCGGCGAAGCGAATGGGCCGACATCATCGCCACCGCCGAGCGCAACGGTGATGTGTGGGCCAGCGTTGGCATTCACCCCCACGAGGCCGATGCGCACGCTGACCTGGGCGAGGGGGCCTTGCTGGAGGCGACGCATCATTCCAAGGTGATCGCCATTGGCGAGACGGGGCTGGATTATTTCTACGACCACTCCGATCGCGCGGTGCAGCAGGCGCTGTTTCGCACGCATATTGAGGTGGCGCGCAAGACCGGCCTGCCGCTCATCATCCACACGCGCGATGCCGAGGATGACACGCTGCGCATCTTGCGTGAAGAACGTGAAAAAGGTGATTTTCCAGCGCTTATTCATTGCTTTACGGCATCGGCCGAATTCGGGCGAGGGGTGCTGGACCTGGGATTGACGATCTCTCTTTCAGGCATTGTCACATTTCGCAATGCGCGCGATCTTCAGGCATTTGCCAGCGAAATCCCGGCAGACCGCCTGCTGGTCGAGACGGATTCGCCATTTCTTGCCCCCATTCCACATCGGGGCAAGACCTGCGAGCCGGCTTACACGGCCGATACTGCGCGCTTTGTGGCCAATCTGCGCGGGCAGAGTGTTGAAGAACTGGGTGCGGCAACCAGCGCCAATTTCTTTCGCCTGTTTGGCAAGGCCAGCATGAAGGCGGCGGCATGAAGGTCATCATCCTTGGCAGCGGCACTTCGACAGGCGTGCCGCGCATTGGCGGCGATTTGGGCGACGGTCGGCATGGCCTGGATTGGGGCCAGTGCGACCCCGAGGAGCCGAAAAACAGGCGAACGCGCGCCTCGGTACTGATTGAAAGCGATGCCGGTGCGCGGCTGTTGGTCGATACGGCCACCGATTTGCGCGCGCAGTTCATGGCAAACGACATTCATCGCCTCGACGCGGTTTTCTGGACGCACGATCATGCCGATCACACGCACGGCATCGATGATCTGCGCCCGCTGCGTTATGGACGCACCGGGCCTATCTCGGGCTATGCCAATGAAGAAACCGTGCGCCGACTGCGCCAACGGTTCGGGTATGTTTTTGCCGGGCAATTTGGGTATCCCACGATTGTGCAGCTCGAAACGCTCGACCGACTGCGGATGTGTTGCGGGATTGGCGTTTCGTGGTGCCAGATGCCGCACGGGCCCGCACAGAGTACGGCATTTCGCTTCGAGTGCGATGGCAAGAGCATAGGCTATGCGACGGATTTTTCGGCAATAACTGATGATATGGTCAATCTGCTCTACGGGGTTGATGTGCTGGTCAGCGATTGCTTGAGGCGCGATGCGCATCCGACGCATGCGCATTTGGGTATGGCACTGGAGCTCATTGGTACGACCAAAGCCAAGCGTGGCGTGCTCACGCATTTGGACAAGAGCATGGATTACGCAACGCTTGGTGGAGAAATCCCGGAGCATGTATGTGTAGGGTATGATGGTTTGAATGTGGTGGCCTGACGGGCCATTGGTTTCCCCAGACCACCCTTGCAATTTACATAATGCAGATTATCGGAATCCTGGATCGATGATGGAAAATCCTTCCCAGAGTGCCCTTGGCCGCCTCCTGGCAATCATGGCCCGCCTGCGCGACCCCGCGACCGGCTGTGAATGGGACATCGCCCAAACCTTCGCGACCATAGCTCCCTATACGATCGAGGAGGCCTACGAGGTCGCCGACGCCATCGCGCGCTCTGACATTCCCGCCTTGCGCGAGGAATTGGGTGATCTGCTGCTCCAGGTGGTGTTCCATGCGCGCATGGCAGAAGAAGCTGGGCAGTTTGCCTTTGACGATGTCGCCCATGCGATTTCCGACAAGATGGAAGCGCGCCACCCCCATATTTTTGGAACCGAGCCGAATGTAGGTCAGTCGCGCGAAGCCCGTTGGGAGGCGCTCAAGGCCAAGGAACGCGCCGACAAAGGCGCAATCAGCCTGCTGGATGGCGTGGCTCTCGCACTTCCGGCGTTGATGCGGGCCGAAAAGCTGCAAAAGCGTGCCGCCCGCGCAGGGTTCGATTGGCGCGATCCCAGCGGCCCGGCTGCCAAGGTCGTCGAGGAACTGGCCGAGCTGGCCGACGCCGCAACCCCGGACCACAAGGTCGAAGAAGCCGGTGACTTGCTGTTTGCCGCTGTCAATCTGCTGCGCGCGCACGGCATCGCCCCCGAGGAGGCGCTGTCGAAGGCAAATGCCAAATTCGAGCGCCGCTTCCACGGCATGGAGGCATTGGCTCGCGATCAAGGTACTGATTTTACGAGTTTATCGATCGACCATCAGGAAGCGCTTTGGCAAGCTGTGAAGGACACGGAGAAAGCCGCCACGCCACCTTACTGACGCGCGTAGCGGCCCCATTCGCGCGGGGTCAACCGTACCGACAGCCGACGACAGGGCGCGCGCCCGTCCTCGTCCTCGGCCTCGATGTCCGACAGAACTTCGCCATGCGCATAAAGCCATGCGATGCGTTGTCCATCGCCCGCCTCGATCAGGAATGTATGCTCCCGCGCGTCACCCGTGAGCAGGCGGTTGGCGGCGACCAGTAACTCCTCGCATCCTTCGCCTGTATATGCCGAAAGCGGGACGATGACCTCGTCCTCATGGCTGGCCTCGCGCGCCTGACGCAGCAATTCTGCGGCGCGATCACTCGAAAGCAGATCCCACTTGTTCCACACCTCGATGATCGGAACGGCGGGGTTCAGCCCCCCCTCCTCCATCAGCCCAAGTTCGGTAAGCACTTCGAGCACATGGGTTTTTTGCGCAGCGCTGTCGGGATTGGCAATGTCGCGCACGTGAATCACCACATCCGCGGCGGTCACTTCCTCGAGCGTGGCGCGAAAGGCTGCCACCAACTGAGTAGGCAGGTCCGAGATGAAGCCCACCGTGTCGGACAGGATCGCCTTCTCCACACCAGGCAGGCGGATGGCCCGCATGGTCGGGTCGAGGGTGGCGAAAAGCAAATCCTGCGCCATCACGTCAGAGCCGGTCAACCTGTTGAACAGCGTAGACTTTCCGGCGTTGGTATAGCCCACCAGCGCCAGCACCGGCCAGGGCGCCTTGCC
>DATMUT010000011.1:0-2621 GCA_035563755.1 Novosphingobium sp. | reverse complement strand
GGCGACGTGGCGATGAAGCGCCCGTATCAGACCGCGGCCTTCTCGGACCCTTCGCATTTCGCGAATTACGCCACCAGCTACAACCGCCTGCAGGGCGACCGCATCCGCTGGGAATTCAGCTATGCGCTGCCCGCCGGCCTGTCGCTGACCTATGCCGGTGGCTATGACCACCAGAAGTTCCGCCACTCGACCGACGCTTCGGCGGCCGATGCGAACGGCAATCTGGTTGGCGGCGCCACCAACTTCATCCAGGAGGAAAACCCCTCGACCTGGAACCACGAGGTGCGTCTGGCCTCTGACCAGAGCAAGCGCCTGACCGCGCAGGTGGGCTACTTCCACTTCGACGAGCACAACTCGAACCTGAACAGCGGGCTGATCGAGCGTTCTGGCCCCTATAACGGCCAGTACCTCGTCCACTTCCTGTATGACGTGAAGACCAAGTCGGACGGCGTGTTCGGCCAGCTGGGCTATCGCCTGACCGACACGGTGCACCTGTCGGGCGGCGCGCGCTACACCTGGGACAAGAAGGAGCGCACCGGCGCTTCCTATCTGAACTGCACGATCACCGGTTATCCTGCGGAAGGGTGCAACTCCGACGGCTTCCATGTCACGCCCAGCAACGGCAATATCTCGGAAAGCAAGCCCACCTTCCACATCGGCGTCGACTGGACCCCGACCGCACGGAACATGTTCTACGCCAAGTTCGACACCGGCTTCAAATCGGGCGGGTTCAACTCGAACGGTTCGGCGCCTTCGGTCAATTATGGCCCCGAAACGCTCAAGGCTTGGGAAGTGGGCACCAAGAACCGCTTCCTGGGCGGCCATCTGACGGCCAATGCCGATGCCTTCTACCAGACCTATAACGGCTATCAGGCCTCGCAGCAGACGGCGGTCATCGCGGGTAGCGCTGCGGGCGTGTTCAACATCGGTTCGGCCGAGATCTATGGCGTTGAAGCGCAGTTTGCCGCGCAGACCAGCAGCGGCCTGCGCGCCGATGTGAGCGGCACCTATCTGCACACCCGCTTCACCGATGCCGCGCCCATCGTGAAGGGCGACGGCGTGACCGTGGTCAATGTGGTTGGCAACCAGCTGCCCAACGCGCCCAAGCTGGTGATCACCGCCGGCCTCGAGCAGAAGATCCCGGTGGGCCATGTCTCGTTCACCCCGCGCATCGAGTGGAAGCACTCGTCGAGCTATTACTTCTCGGCGTTCAACGACCCCGACACGCGCCAGGGCGAGTACGATACCTTCAACGCCTCGCTCAAGTTCCAGCCGGCCGCGCGGAATGTCGAGATCATGCTGTTCGTGCGCAACCTGACGAACCAGACGATTTTTGCCGGGATGCAGGAGAACTTCAACACCACGCCCTACACCAACGCCTATCAGTTTGCGCCGCCGCGCACTTATGGCGTGCGGGCCAGCGCCAAGTTCTGAGGATGAATGGGGGTGTCGGGCTGGTTCCGGCACCCCTTTTTCCTGTTTCAGGATTTATGCTGTTGCCGGCCATGCAACAATCTGATGAATGCCTTTTATGCGCTTCAAGAACCTTGACCTGAATTTGCTGGTGCTGTTCGCGGCACTCATGGAAACCCGCAGCGTTACCCGCTCGGCCGAAAGGCTGGGGTTGACGCAGCCGGCGGCCAGTGCGGCCCTGCGCCGTTTGCGCGCCTATTTTGGCGACGAAATGCTGGTGCAGGTGGGCAAGCGCATGCACCCCACGCCCTTTGCCGAGGCGCTCTATCCGCAAATCCAGCGCTCGCTGCAAAGCGTTGAGCAGGCCATTGCCACGCCCGCCGGTTTCGATCCGGCCAATTCGCCGCGGCGCTTTCGCATCAACGCCTCGGACTATGTGATGGTGGCCGTGCTGGTGGGCCTGGCCGAGCGGATTGCCGCGCAGGCGCCCAACATCCAGCTTGAGGTGCTGTTGCCCTCGGAGAACAATGTCGATGAACTGGAGAACGGGCGCATCGACCTGCTGATCGCGCCTGAGCAATTGCTGGCCCCCTGGCACCCGTCCGAGTTCCTCTACGAGGAGGAGCAGGTGGTGGTGGGCTGGGCAGGCAACCCGGTGTTTGACAAAGGGCTGGGGGAAGACGATTTCTTTGCCGCCGGTCATGTGAGTGTGGCCCTTGGCGCGCAGCGCGCCGCCACTTTTGCCGATTCGCATCTGACCCGCATGTCGCGCCCCCGCCGCATCGAGATCGAAGTGGCCAGCTTTGCCAGCGTGCCGTGGTTTTTGCAGAACACCACGCGCCTGGCCGTGCTGCACAAGCGGTTGGTGCAGGCCATGTTGCCCCAGTTCGACCTGGCCTGGGCGCCCATGCCTTTTCCGTTTCCGCGCTTGCGCGAGATGGTGCAGTTTCACGAGGCGCGGCGCGAGGATGCGGGTTTGATCTGGCTGCGCGAGCAACTGCGAATGACTTCCGCTTTCTCTGCATAACCAAAACAAATCGATCACCATAAGATCAATGAATTTTACATATCCGATGCGGCGGCCCTAGATTGCTTCATGTTTTGGCGCGTCGCACTGCGCGCGCATGGGAGAAGACGCGATGACTGGCCCTTGGCGGTCTGCCCTCGGCAAGCGAGAGGCGGCATGAACAATCTCGACATTCTGGTTA
>DATMUT010000010.1:0-5199 GCA_035563755.1 Novosphingobium sp. | reverse complement strand
ATCGGGGCACGAGCCTGCCCATGCCGGTTATGTGGGCGAGGGGATGCTGACCGCCGCCGTTGCCGGGCCGGTGTTCACCTCGCCCAGCGTTGATGCTGTGCTCGAGACGATCCTGACCGTTGGCGGGGCGGCAGGCGTGCTGCTGATCGTCAAGAATTACACCGGCGACCGGCTGAACTTTGGCCTTGCCGCCGAGATCGCCCGCACGCGCGGCGTGCCGGTGGAGATGGTCGTGGTGGGCGATGATGTGGCCCTTGGCGATGGGAATGCGGCGGTGGGGCGCCGGGGCATCGCGGGCACCATCTTTGTCCACAAGATTGCCGGCGCGGCGGCACAGGCAGGGCTCCCGCTGGCGCAGGTGTTGGCCGAGGCGCAGGCGGCGGCGGAAAATGTCTTTTCGATGGGGCTGGCGCTGACCCCCTGCGTGGTGCCCGCCGCCGGGCGCGCGGGTTTCGAACTGGGCGAGGATGAGGTCGAATTCGGCCTTGGCATCCACGGCGAAAGCGGGGTGCGGCGCGCGACCATCGGCCCGGTCGATGCCATGCTGGAGCCGGCGATGGAGGCGATTCTGCGCCATGGCACGCTGCTGCCGGGCGAGGAGGTGGCGTTGATGGTCAACGGGCTGGGCGGCACCCCTGCGCTTGAACTGGCCATTGCCGCGCGCTTTGCCCTGCGCCAACTGGCGGAGCAGGGTGTTACAGTGCGCAGCGTCCATTGCGGAACCTTTCTGAGCGCGCTGGAAATGGCGGGCTGTTCGCTCTCGCTGATGCGGCTCGACGCCACGCGGTTGCAGCGCCTGCTGGCCCCCTGCGCGGCCTCGGCATGGAGCGCACCGACCATTCCGGGCGCCATGGCCGAAGTGGCCCCTCCCGATTATGGGGCGCAGGAAGCGGTGAGCGGCCCGACATGGCGCGATTCCGCGCAGCAGTTCGCCTTTGGTCAGGCCATTCGCGCGGTCATCGCCGCCTTGCGCAAGGCCGAACCGGAATTGACCCGATTGGACAGCGCGGTGGGCGATGGCGATCTGGGCATCAGTCTGGCGCGCGGGGCCGACAGTGTGGAGCGGGCCTTTGATACGCTGGATCTGGCGCGGCCCGCCCGCGCGCTGGCGCAGGTTTCCGCGCTCCTGCGCCGTTCGGTGGGAGGTACTTCGGGGCCGCTCTATGCGATGTTCGTGCTGCGCGCGGCGGTGGCGCTGGCCGAGGCTGGCGATGCCGGCGACCCGGAGGCATGGGCCCGCGCGATGCAGGCCGGCTGCAATGGCATGATGGAACTGGGCGGGGCTGCTCCGGGTGATCGCACGATGCTTGACGCGCTGGTGCCCGCCGCGCAGGCCCTGCGCGATACGCCGGGCGATGCGCGCACCCGCCTGGCCGCTGCCCATGCCGCAGCGCTGGCCGGCGCCGAGGCGACTTGCGGCATGGCCCCGCGTCGCGGGCGATCAAGCTACATGGGCGATCGCACGCTGGGGCATCCCGATCCGGGGGCCGTGGCCGTGGCGGTCTGGCTTGAGGCGCTGACGGGGCTTTAGGGCAGAAGGCTCAGGACGGGCGCTGGCGATTGTTGCCCGTCTTGGCTTCGTACATGCGGCGATCGGCCTCGACCAGCAGGCGGTCGAGGTCGTTCACCCCGGCGCGCGCGGCCTCGATGCAGCCGAAGCTGAAGGAGAGGTTGTAGCGCCGGCGCGTGGCGGAATTGATCTGGTCGATGCGATCATGCAGCAATTCGCGCAGTTCGGCCCCGGCAATGCGCGGATTGACCACCAGCACACAGAACTCGTCGCCGCCCATGCGGGCAATGATGTCGCTGCTGCGGAAGCAGGCGCGCAGTGTATCGGCGATCTCGATCAGCATGGCGTCGCCCGCGGCGTGGCCCAGCTGGTCGTTCACCTCTTTCAGCCCGTCGGCGTCTATATAGGCCACCAGCAGGGGCAGGTTGCGTTGCAGCACCTCCTCGGAGGCCTCGTAGAAACCGCGGCGGTTGAGCAGGCCGGTCAGCTCGTCGGTGATGGCGCGCTTCTGGATTTCGCTATGGGCCTTGCTCAATTCCTGCGTGCGCAAGCGCACCCGTTCCTCCAGCTCGGCATAGACCGCGACATTTTCCATCGCCACCGAGGTTGCATCGGCCAGCGCCTGCAACAGGCGTACCTCGGCCTCGGTCGGTTCGTGGTGGTCAGCCCAGTAGTTGCCAATCGCGCCCACTGGTGACAGCGTGCGGATGGGCACCATGACCATGCTGCGCACGAAAGTGGGCCGATAAGCCTCCTGCGGGATGCGCGGGTCGGCGTAGATGTCGGGGATGATGGCCGGCTCGCGGTTGCGCATCACCCAGCCGCTGATGCAGATTTCCTGCGGAAAGCGGTGCCCCTTCCACAAAGGCTCGATCGCGTCCTCGTCGGCATAGAAGCAGAAGGCGCCTTCGCCCTCGTTCAATACGAAAGTTGCGCCATCGCAGCCGGTCAGCTCGCGCGCGACACTGCGCACGATCTTCTGAATGGCGGGCAGGTCGCGGGCGAGCGATAGCTCCTGCACGGCCTGCAAAAGCCGCTCCATCGCCTGAACATAGGGGACAGGTGGGCGCACAGGGCGCAATGAAACCAAATCCATAGCCATGGTGCCTACCTTCCATCGACCGGAGGGCAGACTACTTCAGGCATCTGCGATCAGCAAGAGCCCCTATATGCCCTGGCCAGCGCGCTCGCCTGGCATGCGCCGGACAAGAGGCAGCGCTGGTCAAAAGGCCGACCAGTTATCCTCGTCAATCTTGAGCGCGGTGTTGCCATGAGCCACCGGTGCCCGGCGCAGGCCGGCAGCGGGCGCGGCCTTGCGGGGGAAGGGCACAGCGGCGGCGGGCGACTGGCCGGTCTTGAAGCTGCCGACCACTTCGGCCATGTCCGATGCCTCGTCCTTGAGCGTGCGGGCCGTGGCGGTGGCCTCCAGAACCATGGCGGCGTTTTGCTGGGTCAGTTGCTCCATGTCGCTCACAGCGGCATTCACCATGTGCAGGCAGTCGGCCTGCGTTCTGGCATTGGCCGAGATGTCGCCGATCATGGTGTTGATCTGGCTGACGCGCCCGACGATCTTTTCAAGCACGGCGCCAGCCTCGCCCACCAGCGTGACGCCGGCGTTCACCTGCTCGCCCGAGACCGAGATGAGCGCCTTGATATCCTTGGCGGCATCGGCGCTGCGCTGGGCAAGGGCGCGCACCTCGTTGGCCACCACGGCAAAGCCCTTGCCGGCATCGCCTGCGCGCGCGGCCTCGACACCGGCATTGAGCGCGAGCAGGTTGGTCTGGAAGGCGATGCCATCGATCACGCCGATGATCTGGCTGATTTCCTGGGCTGACTGCTCGATGGCCGACATGGCCTCGACGGTGCGGGCGACAACGTGGCCCCCTTCGGATGCCTCGCGTTCGGCGTCGGCGATGGTTTGCTGGGCTTCGGCGGCGGTGTCGGCGGTGTCGTTGACGCCGCGGGTTACCTCGCGCATGGCAGCGGCCGACTCTTCCAGCCGCGCGGCCTGCTGCTCGTTGCGCTGGGCCATGTCATCGGCGGCCGAGTGGACTTCGTGCGAGCCGTTCAGCACCTTGGACGAACTTTGCCCGACCGCGGCGATGGCAGCGTTGAGCGAGGCAATGGCCGCGTTGAAGTCGAGGCGCAGTTCCTCGTAATTGTCTGGAAACGCGGTCTCGATCTGGCAGGTCAGTTCGTTGCGCGACAGGGCCTTGAGCGCCGCACTCAGCTTTTCGACCACCAGTTGCTGCGCCTGACGGTGTTGCTGCACCTCGACCGCATTGTCGCGGAAGGTGGCCATCGCCTTGGTCATGCGGCCCACGCAGTCGTTATAGGCGGTATAGGCGATAGTGCTGCTGGTGTCGCCTTGTGCCAGCCCTTCCATGCGCATCACGGTGTTCACATAGGGCGTGCAGATGCGCTGGCCGGCAATTTTGACGGTAAGCACCGCCCCTGCAAGCGCCGCGCCGGCCATTGCGATGGGCACGGCGGCAGGCACGGCATGCGTCACGGCAAGTACAGTAGCGATCAGAGAAAATGTCGCCAAAGTTGCGTGTATGGCCAGAAGTGCCTTGAACTTCGTGCAGATCAGCGCTTCTTTTTCAAACCAGTCGAGCATCGCATTCTCCACCGTCTGACCGATTCGTCAGGGTAGGAAGACTATTAATGCTGGCTTATCGACCTGCCGTTAGCAGGATTGGATAATCATCTGGCATTCATGGCTTAGGGAAAGGCCTGATGTTCCAGGCGCTCCGCCCTCTTCTGACAGGGTGAGGAACGCCTGGCCGGTGCGTGGGTTTTACGGACGGGCAGCAGCGCCTGTGTCGCCAGAGGCAGGGGCGGCGGCAGGGGCTGCGGCAGGGGCTGCGGTAGCCGCTTCATTGGCCTTGCGCATGGCATCGATCTCGGCGGCGGTTTTGTAATCAATCAGTTCCACCTGAAAGACCAGATCGGCGTTGGGCGGAATTTGCGCGCCTGCCCCTTGCGACCCATAGCCCATGGCGGCGGGAATGCAGAAACGGGCGATGCCCCCGCGCGAGAGCATCTGCAGTCCCTGCGCGAAACCGGGGATCACGCCGCCCACCTGAAAGGCGGCCTGGGTGCCCTGATCGAACACGGCGCCCGTGCTGGCCAGATAACCGATATAGTTAACCAGCACATAATCGCTCTCTGCGGGCTTTGCGCCAGTTGCGGGGCGCAGCTGGGTATAGCCCAGGCCGGTTGCCGTGGCCGCCTGACACAGGCGTTGGCTGGCGGGCAGCACCGGGGTCAGCGGCAGGGGGATGATCTCGTTGCTGGCCCGCACGGGGGCGGCGACAGGCTTGGCGGCGCTGGCCCTTGCGGCGCGCACGGGGGCGGCGCTGGCGGGCGATTGCACGCTTAGCAGGGGCAGTGCCAGAATGGCGGCGAGAGGCGTCAGCGCGCGGCGAGTAAAGCTCATGGCTGGCGGTATAGGCAGGGGCGGGGCGATCGATCAAGCGATGGGCGCAGCGCTGCGCATGTTGTGCCCACTTGCGCATGGGGTGCGCCTTGGCCAGTGCTGTTGCGGGCGGAGCCGATGCCCGCCTCGCGCGTTTCGCACCATGTCCGCTCAAGCAGCAAAGGCATATGAATGCTCAATATCATGGCCGAGGCCATTGCCGGCAAGGACGGCGTCTGGATTGACCTGTGCGAACCCGACGAGGCCG
>DATMUT010000009.1:0-3001 GCA_035563755.1 Novosphingobium sp. | reverse complement strand
GTGGCGATGACATCGCCCGGCTCCAGCCGCGTGAAGGTCGAGCAATAAGCGATCAGTTCGGGGATGCTGAAGATGAGCAGGTCGGTGGTCGTGCTCTGCACCTCCTCGCCATTGAGGCGGGTGGCGAGGCTTAGCGGCTTGCCATCCGGAATTTCATCCCGTGTCACCAGCCAGGGGCCGAAGCCGCCGGTGCCGGGGAAGTTCTTGCCCGGCGTCCACTGGCCGGTCTTGTGCTGCCAGTCGCGGATGGTGGCGTCGCAATAGGGGGCATAGCCGGCGACATGGTCCCACGCATCTTCCACCGCGATGCGGCGCCCGGCCTTGCCGATCACCACGGCGATCTCGCCTTCGTAATCAAGCTGTTCGGATTCGCGCGGGCGCAGCAGCGGTTGGCCATGCGCCACCTGCGTATCGGCAAAGCGCGTGAAGATGATCGGCGCGGCGCTTTCATCGCGGCCGGTCTCGATGCGATGGGCGTGATAGGCGATGCCGACGCACAGGATCTTGTCGGGATCGGGCACCACGGGCAGCAGATCCACCTCGGCCAGCAGCGGGCCTTCGTTGAACCCTTCCAGCGTGGCGGGAACGGCGCCCTGGGCCAGCGCCACCTTCAGGCTGGGCGCCAGATCGGCCAGATCGATCACCCGCCCCTTGTCGTTCACCGCGCCCCAACGGTCCTTGCCGCCATGGCGATAGCTGATGAGTTTCACCGGTTTATCTCCCTCTCCAGAAAAGCATCGATGGCGCTTTGGGCAAATTCGGCATCCAGATGCGGCGGTGCGCCCGCCACGCCCACCGCGCCCACGCATGCCCCATCGATCAGCACCGGCAGCCCGCCCTCGATCGGCGTGTGCGGCAGTTTCACCATCGAGAAGCGGCCCTCGTTGAGCGGCTTTTCGAAGAAGGTGGTGGGATGGCCGCCCTCGGCCGAACTGCGCGCCTTGTCGAAAGCGCCCTGCGCGCTGAACAGCGGCGCGCCATCCATGCGGGCGCAGGCCTGGAGATAGGTCGTGGCATCCACCACCGCGACCGAGATCGGGAACTTGCCGCCCTTGGCGAGCGAGGCCGCGCAGGCCTGTTCGGCGAGGAACTGGGCGTCGGCGAGGCTCAGACTTTTCCGGGTGATCATGCGTCGATCTCCTGCGTAAGCGGGGCATGGCCGTGCTTGCGGAAGAAACCCTCCACGACCGAATTGTAGTGATCGGGCTCCTCGAAATAGGAGGAGTGGCCGCTGTCGGGGAAGGTGTAGACCTCCGCGCCCGGGATGCAGCTGGCGGCGATCTTGTGGGTTTCGGCGCCCAGCAGCCGGTTCTGCAAGCCGCCCATCACCAGCGTCGGCACGCTGTAGCCGGCGAAATCCGCGGGCATCAGGCGCAATTCGGGGTCGGTGATATGCGAGGTATCGACCTTCTGGTTCTGCCGCGCCAGCATCTGGTAAAGGGCAATGAGATCAGACCTTTCAGCCACGAACTTCTCGCTGAAACCGAGCTGCGTTGGCGCCACCTTCTCGCCCGCCCCGGCCCGCTTGAACGTGTTCGAGACATTGGTGAGCGCGGCATGGTGCGGGCCATAGGCCGGCGTGGGCGAGCCCGAGAGCACCAGCGCACAGAAGCGCTCCGGCTCACGCACGGCCAGCGGCAGGCCCGCCCAGGCGCCCATCGACTGGCACACCGCGCCCACCGGCCCATCGGCCTCCACATCGAGGATGCGCGCCAGATCATCGGGGAACCAGCGCTGGTGGAAGGTTTCGGCGTTGCATTGCGATCCACCGAAGCCGCGCATATCCATGCACAGCACGCGGTAGTTTTTGGAAAAATGCGCCACCTGCTGGAAGAAGACCGTGGCATTGGCCCCTGCCCCGTGCACGAACACGATCAGGGGGCCATCGCCGGTGATGTCGTAGCGCAGGCGCGCGTCGGGAACGTCGATGGTGGGCATCAGCCAAGCGGTCCCAGAAAGGTGGGGTCGAACCAGCGGCTGCCGCCGTGGCAGATGGTGGCGGGGATCTCGTGCATCGGCGGCGGCATCGAGATGCCCGCGTCGAACCGTTCCGTGCCATAGATGATCTGGATGGCGACATTCTCGGGCCCCTTGACCCAGAAGCCATAGGCAATGCCGGGCGACAATGTCTGCGGCAGATCGAGAATGGTGACACCGCGGCCGACCAGATAAGCGTAGGCCGCCTGCAGCTGCGCATAGCTGGCCACCGTGAGGCTGCAGGCCGCGCCGATGCCCAGCGTGGGTTTCAGCGCTTCGGGCAGCAGCACCAGCGCGTGATGCTCGTCGGCGATGCGCAGGAAGAGGGCATCATGGCCCGATACCGACCGGCGCTCCGAGACGGTGAGGCCCAGCGTGTCGCGATAGAAGGGCAGGCTCGCCTCGGGATCGGCGACAAAGAGGCACACGCGCGCCAGGCGGGTCAGCCTGAAGGGCTGCGGCAAAAGCACGCCATCAACCGCATGGGCAGCCGGCTTTTCCTGGCGATGGCGATAGCCATCCAGATCGCCCTCGCGCGCCGTGGCCTCGGCCACTTCCTGATATTCCGGGATCTGCGGCAGCGGCGGCAGGCTGTGGAAGGCGCGGTCGGACATCGCGGCGGGCTTGCTGCGCCCGTCCCAGCCGATCTGCTCCATGCCGTAGTAGATCTCGTTGACATAGCCATCCGGGCAATAGGCATAGGCATGCCAGTTCGACCCCGGCGAATCGCGCCCGATACGGCGCAGCCTGGCCTTCTCCTCGAGATAGGTGACACCATCGACCACCTGCTGCAGGCTGCCGATCTGCCACGACAGCTGGTTGACCAGCGCGCCCTTGCGGGCCGGCTCGCGCGTGTCGACCAGCATCTGGCTGCCGATCACCAGCGTGTGATGATCGGGCCCGCAGCGCAGGAAATAGCCGGTGGCGTGTTCTCGGGGCAGTTCGGGCACGCGCGCCGAAAAATCATCGACATCGCTCAGCAGCAGGCCCAGATCCTCGGTGAGGAAGCGGATGGTGCCGGCCA
>DATMUT010000008.1:0-3743 GCA_035563755.1 Novosphingobium sp. | reverse complement strand
CGGGGCTTGTCCCATGCGCCCAGATCCGCCCGCCAGCAATCCACCCCGTCCAGCGCCCAGAAGCCTTCTTCCCACAGGCTCTGCCAATGGCCGGGCCCGCTGCCGCAAAGGCCGGGCACGGTCAACACGGCGGCGCGTTCCTCCAGGCTATGGGCCATGTGCTGTCTCCTGAGTTGATGGTCGCGAAAGCGGATCAATTCTCTACCTAATGAATAGACTATCTGGCGCTGGCGGCAAGCCACCCCTGCCGCTAATGTTTGTTTGCCGGCACGAAGGCAGGCTTGGCGCCCTGAATTGCGGTGTTGCCCCTGTCTTCAGGATCCCGAGTCTCTCCTGTGCGTTATCCTTCAGTATCTCTCCAAAGGAGCCTTCATGCAAACCACCGGCCCCACCCACACTCACGGCTATGCCGCCTTCTCGCCCGAGGCGCCGCTGGCCCCCTATGCCTTCGAGCGCCGCGCGCCGCGGGCCGACGACGTGGTGATCGAAATCCTCTACTGCGGCGTGTGCCATTCAGACCTGCACACCGCCCGCAACGACTGGGGCCGCAGCACCTATCCCATCGTGCCCGGCCATGAGATCGTCGGCAAGGTGATCGCGCTGGGATCCGAAGTCAGCCGGTTTAGCATTGGCCAGACGGTGGCGGTAGGCTGTCTCGTCGACTCCTGCGGCAAATGCGACCAATGCGAGAAAGACCTCGAGAATTACTGCCGCAACGGCTGGGTGGGCACCTATAACGGCACCGACCTTGTGGATGGCACGCCCACCCAGGGCGGCTATGCCCGCCATATCGTGGTGAAGGAGGCCTTCGTGCTGCGCATGCCCGAAGGGCTGGACATCGCCCGCGCGGCGCCCCTGCTGTGCGCCGGCATCACCACCTGGTCGCCTTTGCGCGAATGGGGCGTGAAAGCGGGCAGCCGGGTGGGCGTGGTGGGCCTTGGCGGGCTGGGCCACATGGCGGTGAAACTGGCCCATGCGCTGGGCGCGGAAGTAACGGTGCTCAGCCGCTCGGCCGGCAAGGAGGGCGATGCAAGGGCGCTGGGCGCGGCCCATGTGCTGATCTCCAGCGATGCAGCCGCAATGGAAGCGGCGGCCGGCAGCTTCGATCTCATCATCGACACGGTGCCGGTCAGCCACGACCTCAACCCCTATCTGCCGCTGCTGGATTATGATGCCACGCTGGTGCTGGTGGGCCAGCTGGGCCCGGTGGCCGAGCCCGACACGACGCCGCTGGTGTTCGCCCGGCGGCGGATCGCCGGATCGCTGATCGGCGGCATCGCGCAAACGCAGGAACTGCTCGATTTCTGCGGCGAGCACGCCATCCTGCCGGAATGCGAGATGATCCGCATGGACGAGATCAACCACGCCTTCGAGCGGATGGAACGCTCCGACGTGCGCTATCGCTTCGTAATCGACATGGCGACGCTGGAAGACTGACAGACGCCGCCCGAGGCGAGGGCACGGGCCCTCGCCTCATAAGGCCAATCCCGGTTCAGCGCGGGGCCAGTTCAGCGCGGACCGGTGCCGCGCGGCTTGTGGCCACCGCGCGGGCCGCGATGCTCACGCGGGGCATCGTTGGGGCCGCGGCGGTGCTGGCGGGCATTGGTGCGGGCCACCTCGCGCGGGCTGTCGGGCGCGGCCTCGATGCGGATGCCGCTTTCATCCTCGGCCCCCTGGCGCTCGGTGCGCTTCAGCGCGGCGGCAAACTTGGCGGCAATGGCGCTGGGGATCTGCACATGGGTTTCCTGCGCGGAAATGCGGATCGCCCCGATATCCGAGCGCGAGACATGGCCGCGCCGGCACAGCAGCGGCAGGATCCAGCGCGGATCGGCGTTCTGGCGGCGACCGATATCCATGCGGAACCACACGCAATCCTCAAAGCCGGCGCGCTTGTGGCCGCGCTCGGGCATGTCGGCCGCGTCAGACAGGTCCTCGGGCTCGGGCAGCTGGCCACGCAGCGCCTTGGCCAGCGCCAGCGCCAGTTCCTCGGGCGTCTTTTCGGCCTGCAGGCGGGCGGCCAGCGCCTGATCGGCCTCGCTCACTTCCACCTCGGCGCCTTCGGCCAGCTTCACCATCAGCCGGTCGTTATCTGCCGCGCGGATTTCCTCGGCAGAAGGCACCGGCACCCATTCCGCTTCCACCCGGGCCGAGCGCAGCAGCATTTCCACCCGGCGGCGGCGCGGGAACGGCACCACCAGCACCGCCGTGCCCTTGCGGCCGGCGCGCCCCGTGCGGCCAGAACGGTGCTGCAGCGTTTCGGCATCGCGCGGGATTTCCACATGCACCACCAGCGACAGCGTCGCCACGTCGATGCCGCGGGCGGCAACGTCTGTTGCCACGCACACCCGGGCGCGGCCATCGCGCAGGGCCTGCAGCGCGTGGTTGCGCTCGTTCTGGCTATGCTCGCCCGACAGCGCCACGGCGGCAAAGCCGCGCTCCGACAGGGTGGCATGCAGGTGGCGCACATTATCGCGCGTGGCGCAGAACAGCATCGCCGTTTCCGCCTCGTGATAGCGCAGCAGGTTCACCACCGCATGCTCGATCTCGGCCGGGGCCACGGCCACGGCGTGATAGGTGATGTCGCCATGGCCCTCGCGGTCGTCGATCGTCGAGATGCGCAGGGCATCGCGCTGATAGGCCTTGGCCAGCGCCACGATCGAGCGCGGCATGGTGGCCGAGAACAGCAGCGTGCGGCGCGTCTCGGGCGTGGCATCGAGGATCTGTTCCAGATCCTCGCGGAAGCCCATGTCGAGCATCTCATCGGCCTCGTCGAGCACCACGAAGGCAATCGCCGACAGGTCGAGCGCGCCGCGCTCCAGATGGTCCCTCAACCGGCCCGGCGTGCCGACGACGACATCCGCGCCCGCCCACAGCGCCCGGCGCTCGCGGCTGGGATCCATGCCGCCCACGCAGGTGACAATGCGCAGGCCCGCCTGCTCATACAGCCAGGCCAGCTCGCGGCTCACCTGCAGCGCCAGTTCGCGCGTGGGGGCGATCACCAGGGCGCGCGGCGTGTCGACGCGCTTGGCGTTCTCGCCCAGCAGGTCCTCGGCCATGGCCACGCCAAAGGCCACCGTCTTGCCAGAGCCGGTCTGCGCGGAAACCAGGAGGTCGCGCCCGGCCGTATCGGCTTCGAGCACGGCGGCCTGCACGGGGGTGGGCGCAGCATAGCCGCGCGCGGCAAGGGCGGCGGCAACAGGAGGAGGCAATTGCGAAAACGGCATGGTCTAGCTCGCCAGAATAGGTGCTGGCGGAACCAGCGGAAACAGGAAAACCCGCCAGGGCGCGCATTGGCATCCGGCGGGAACGCAGCGCGCCGGCTGCGAAAAGGCGGCCTTGCGAAGCGGGTGAACAGCCGCCCATAGCGCCAACTGCCCGCCAGCGCCACCCCCAATCCTTTTCACCGTCCGATAGGGTGACAGCCCCCTTGCACGCCGCTAGGGCAGCGCTCGGCCGATGCCCCCGCGGCCGCCGCTGACGGACCTTGCCCCATGCGCCTTCCAGCCCTGCCTCTTGCCGCCCGCCTGCACGCGCTGGGCCCCGCCTCGCGCCAGTGGCGCGCGCGCCTTGCCGCCGCGCTGGGCGCGCTGGCGCTGGCGCTGGTGGCCATTCTCTTTGCCCGCTGCGGCGAGTGGGCGCAGGCCCTGTTCCACCAGTTCGAAAGCCGCTGGCCGCTGGCAACGCTGGCGGCAACGCCGGCCCTGTTCATGGCGCTGGTGTGGCTCACCCGGCGGCACTGGCCG
>DATMUT010000007.1:0-2621 GCA_035563755.1 Novosphingobium sp. | reverse complement strand
GGCAAGTAACACAGCCTTTGCGCGGGCGGGCGGCCGGTCATGGGCTGCCCGCAGCACCGCGCAGGGCGACCGGGCCGCATCGCAGAACACTGGCGCTGGGCACTGGCGCAATACCCCTTCCCTCGGGGGCAGAGCGCAGATGGGCGGCAAAGCTTGCGAAAGTGTGCGAACAGGGGCCCGGTCGCCCCGACAGCGGTTGGCGAAAGTTACGCCAATAATGGTGCGGACGGCGGGACTCGAACCCGCACGAGCAAGGCTCAAGGGATTTTAAGTCCCCGGCGTCTACCATTCCGCCACGTCCGCTCACACCGGCGCGAGCTGGCTACAGCCGCCACGCGCTGCCTGCGTCTGGCAGATCGAAACCGGCCCGGCAAGCGCCGGCTGCGCGACGGGCAAATATGTCGTGTGATGAAAGGCCTGGCGCCCGCGCAAGGCGGGCAAAGGCCCGGCTTTCGACAATCAGCCGACTGCCGGCAGCCGACTGCCGGGACAAGCCTGAACACCAAGCTGGAAACGAGCGGCCTCAGACGTTGAGGCGCGCGCGCATTTCCTTGCCGGGCTTGAAGAAGGGCACACGCTTGCCGGGCACGTCGACCGCCTCGCCGGTGCGCGGATTGCGGCCCTTGCGCGGGTCGCGCTCACGCGTCGAGAAAGCGCCAAAACCGCGCAGTTCGACCCGTCCGCCTTCGGACAGGCGCTGGCCGATCTCGTCGAAGAACACATCCACGATCCGCTCGACATCGTCTGCCCGCAGTTCGGGATTGGCCTTGGCAAGCGATTGCAACAATTCAGACCTGATCATTCCACACCCCCTAGGACCAGCACAGGCCAGCCACCCCTGCGCCCGACATCTCCCAAAACCTCACCGTGCCGCACAGGGTTCTCTAGCGCCTGCATCGACAACCCATATGAGTGCCAGAGATCACGCCCTCGCGCAATACCGATCAATAGCTTAGAAAAGATTGCGCAGGGATTTACAGCGGGTCGGGCAAAGTCCCTGAAGGCCCCCCGGCCGCGATCGCCCCAACCAGTTCGGCCGGCTCAAGGCCCAGCCGCGCCATCCGCCGCACCAGCGCCGGCCATTCCTCGACCAGAAAGCGCTCGCGCTCGCGGCGGCGCAGGTGTTCAGCAGCGCCAGGCACCACCATCAGCCCCACGCCACGCCGCACCTCGACCAGCCCGTCGCTCTGGAACGACTGATAGGCCTTGGCCACGGTAAGCGGATTAGCCCCGCGGGCCGCTGCAAACCCACGCACCGATGGCAACAACGCGCCCTCGGCATAGGTCCCATCGATAATGGCCGCGGCGATTTCCTCGCGCAGGCGCAGATAGACGGGGATGGCGAAGCTCGGCATGGGTGCATTGGTGCCATAATACAGCGCAACGCACAATGGCGCGCCGCCCTGCCCGCGCCTACGACGTTTTGCCCGCTGTGCGGCGGCTTGAATGGCGTTATGACGCGCCCATGACAGACAATGGATCGCACTCTTCCCAACCGGCAGCATCGGGCGCGCAAGACGCCAGCTGGTTCGGCCACCCGGCGCCGCTCGCGCGCCTCTTCGCCATCGAGATGTGGGAGCGCTTTGGCTATTACGGCATGCGCGCCCTGCTCATGCTCTATCTCACCAAGCATTTCGTGCTGGGCGACCGGGCCTCGGCCGGCATCTATGGCGGCTATACGGCGCTGGTCTACCTGACCCCGCTGGTGGGCGGGCTGGTGGCCGACCAGTATCTGGGCTCGAAACGCAGCGTCAAATTCGGCGCCATCCTGATGGCCATCGGCTATCTGGCGCTGGCGGTGGGCGGATCGCCCTCAAAGCCGTGGGCCGAATATGACGGGGTGCGCCACCCGGTTGCCATCGCGCATTTCCACGATGGCCCCACCAGCGCCGCCGGCGAGGCGCGCACCGTGCAGGACCACGGCCAGACCCTGGCCATCCGTGGCCGCGAGGATGGCGCCATCGAACTGCTGGCGCCCGATGGGCACGTGGCGCGCACCCTGCCCGCCGGCCACATGACCGAAGGCAGCGACAAGGACCCGGCGATGGTCGCCCTGCTGCTGGCGGCGCTGGCCACGATTGCTGTGGGCAACGGCTTTTTCAAACCCAACATCTCGACCATGGTGGGCGCGCTCTACGGGCCGGGCGACACGCGGCGCGATGGCGGTTTCACCATCTTCTACATGGGCATCAACGTCGGCTCGATCATCGGCCAGTTCCTGTGCGCGCTGCTGGCCGACCAGCTGGGCTGGTGGGGTGGCTTTGGCATTGCCGGCATCGGCATGCTGGTCTCGTGGGTGGCGGTCAGCTTTCATGGCGGGCGGCTCGACGGGCTGGGCGACACGCCGGTGCGCGCCGATGGCCAGCCTCACAAGGACCGCGCCGGGCTGATCTACACGCTGGCGCTGCTGGCCATTCCGGCGGTGTGGTTCCTGTTCCGCAACCTGATGGACACGCCCGAGCCGGCAGCGGGCGCGGGCATTGCCGGCTATCTGCTGTCCTTGCCGGTCATGGGCAAGCTGCTGCTGGGCACTTTCGCGCTGGCGGTGCCGGGCATTCTGCTGTGGTCGTGGCGGGCGGGCAGCCGGGCCGAATTCCAGATGATGCTGGCGGCCATGGTGC
>DATMUT010000006.1:0-2938 GCA_035563755.1 Novosphingobium sp. | reverse complement strand
GCCCCGGTTGATCGTATCCCAGTCGAGCACGACGGCGTGGAACAGATCGACCGCACGCAGCGGCGGCGGATCGGAAATGACGATCTCGCCGCCCGGCTTCAGGATGCGGTACATTTCGGAGAACAGCTGCGCATTGGCCTTGGGCGGCAGTTCATGGTGCAGCGCATAGGTGATGACGCCATCGAAGCTCTCGTCGGCCTCGCCGGTCTGCGTGCTGTCGCGCTGCTTCAGGTGCACGGCAAAGCCCATGTTCTCGGCCATGCGGTGGCCGTTGCGCAGCAGGCTGGTCGACAGGTCGCTGGCGTGAATTTCGGCCTCGGGGAACACGGAGTGCACAGCCCGCGCGGTGGTGGTGCCCCCGCAGCCCGGCTCGTAGATGCGCTCGTAGGCGTCCTTGCGGAACTGGCGGATGGCGGCCACGCGCTGCTGGGTGATGTCATCGCCCACGCCCACGGCCGCATAGCCGCCCTTCGAGAAGACCATCGGCCCCACGGCAAAGGCAAACAGCGGGCCGTACAGGTCGTAGCCGTCCCAGCCGCCCGGCTCGAGGTGCCAGTCGACTTCCCAATAGCGCGGCGCCTTGAGCGCGGGGTCAAGGTTGAGCGTGCCACCCGCCGAGCCGGTCAGCGGCGCATTGGCGAAAGGCTCGAACTGCTCGCGCTTTTCCTCGATGGCGGCGATGCCGGTGTTGAAATTCTCCTCGGCCACCCAGCGCTGGATGAAGCGCTCGAGGCGGAACAGGGGCACGGTGTCGGCAATCTCGCGGCCACGGCGCACGCGGGCGCGCAGCGCCGGCACATCGGGCGAGGAATTGTCGGCCAGCGCGACATGGGCCTCGTTCAGCTTGGCTGCCTCGGCGTTTTCAAGAAAATCGGCCTTGGCGCGCGGGCGCAGATAGCCCGACGAGAACTTCTGCGCCGAGCCCAGAAATTCCATGCCCGCTCGCCCGTGCTGGGTGAGGCCGAAGGCAGGCTTCACGCGAGCAGCAGCCTGCTCGCCTAGATTGGTCAAGAACGTCACCGGAAAATCTCCCCGATCTTTACGTGAACCTCACGCTAGCATTGCGATGGAAACGAGCCAGACAGATGGTCTTGGGCATACATGCGCCCCTTGCATGGAGCGGCGCAAAAGGCTGGAATTACGCCCATTTGCGCGCCGCCCGCACCAGGTCGAGCAGGCCCTTGTCGGTAAAATCATCCACCTGGCAGATATCGTCGAACAGCATGGCGGGCGCATGGCCCGGCGTAACGGGGGGCCAATGGGGCAGGCCGGCATGGCCCGGCTGGCCGCTGCGGGCAAAGGCGATCCAGGCATCGGCCATGCGCCCTGCCATGGTGCGGCTGCGCTGGCTGGTGCCGGCGGCCTCGGGCACATGGTCGATGCTGTGAAACACCATGGGCAGCTCGGCGCAGTGATAGGCCCGGGGCGAGCCGTCGAGCATGGGCGTGATCCAGTCGAAGCGGTAGAGGAAGGCCGGCGCCTGCCCTGCCGCCGCCTGGTCCTGCGCCTGATGCACCGCGTTCCAGCGGTTGAAACTGGCCGCCGAGATCATCGCCATCAGCCCCACCGGCTTTTCGCGCGGATAGGCGCGCGCAAAAGCGTCGAGCAGGCCGCCCGCATCGCGGAAATTCACCGCCAGCGCGGCGCGGGCCTGATCCATCGTCATGTGCTCGGCCTCGAGGCTGAACATCGTCATGCAGAACTCGTGCCGCACCGATCCGACCAGCAGCGGAATATGCCCCGACAGCGCGCGCGAGGCCGGCTCGTAAGGGCTGGCGGGGATGATTGAGCCATCGACTACCGGCGCCCAGCCCACCATGTGCCACACATCGCCATGGGCCTGCGCCACCCAGCGGCCCAGCACTGCATCGCCAGCGGCCATCAGCCGGGCCAGCGGCATGGCTTGCAACTGCGCCGCATCGCCCGGCGCCACGCCCAGTTCGGCCAGCAGGGCGCTGGCCAGCGGGCGCGTCATCTCGCGGGTAAACACCCTGCTTTCCGACCCGCTCTGCACGATGGCCTTGTGAAACAGGCCCCGCGCGGCGGGCATGGCGCACAGGGTGGTCACCTTCAGCCCGCCGCCCGACTGGCCAAAGATGGTGACATTGCCCGCATCGCCGCCAAAGCCGGCAATATTGTCGCGCACCCATTCCAGCGCCAGTACCAGGTCGAGCATGCCCACATTGCCCGCGCTGGCAAATTCGGCCGGCGCGCCCAGCGCGGCAAGGTCGAGATAGCCCAGCAGGTTGAGCCGGTGATTGACCGAGACCACCACCACATCGCCCCGCCGGGCCAGTGCCTCGCCATCGGTGGCGGGCAGGGCGATGCTGGACCCTGTGGTAAATTCGCCCCCGTGGATCCACACCATGACCGGCCGCTTTTTGCCATCGGGGGCGGCCCCCATGTCGGCCGGCGTCCATATGTTGAGGCTGAGGCAATCCTCGCTTTGCGGCGCGGGTCTGGACTGGGTGAGGAAGGCCATCGGGCTTGGCCCGTGTCCTTCCTCGGGCTGCGGGCAGATGGGGCCGGGCGTCATGCACAGCCGCGTGCCGGCCCAGGGCGCCACCGCGCGTGGCGGCATGAAGCGCGCCTGCCCCCCGGTAGGCGCGCCATAGGGCACGCCCTTGAAAATCGAGATGCCGTCGCGCGCATACCCACGCACCCGCCCGCCCGATGTGTGCGCCACGCAGCCGGGCGGCGTGGCGGTGCCGCCGGCGGTGGCCGCGCGCGGCGGGGCCGCCAGGGCGCCTGTGCCCCCGGCCAGAACCGCCGGCGCGGCCATCGCCCCTGCCATCATGCCCCGCCTCGAGACGCTCATGACCTTAACCCTTGCGCTGGCGGGCCATGCCGCCCAGCACCTTCCAGTCGCCGCCCTCGCGCACCCACACGTGGATCACATCGAAGCGCTCGTCGGCCGGGGCGCCGCTGGGCAGGCGGG
>DATMUT010000005.1:0-2110 GCA_035563755.1 Novosphingobium sp. | reverse complement strand
GTTTGCCGCGCCCGCCACATGGCTGCCCGTGGCGATGATTTTGGGCGCCATCGGCCTCATTCCGGCCATGCCGCAAACGGTGTTCCTGCCGGCTTCGGGTGTGGCTTTCTGGCTGTGGCGCAGCCTGAAAGAGCGCGCCGCGCGCCAGCAGCGCATTGCTGATACGCCTGAGCCGGTGGCCGCCCCCGAACCGGGCCGCATTACGCTCGAGGAAGTCTCGGACCACACGCTCGTCACGATCGAGCTGGGCTATGGCCTCGTGCAGCTGGTCGACGAGAAGCGCGGCTCGCCGCTGGTGACCCGCGTGACGGGCGTGCGCAAGCAGCTCTCGCAGGTGTTCGGCTTTGTCGTGCCGCAGTTTCGCGTGCGCGACAGCCTGGATGTCGCGCCCAATGACTATCGCGTGCTGCTGGGCGGCGTGCCGGTGGCGGTGGGCGGCGTGCGGGTCGACAAGGTGCTGGCGATCGACGCTGGCGAGGCGGCGCAAACGCACAATCTGAAGGGCGAGGCCACGCGCGACCCCAGCTTTGGCTGCCCGGCGTTGTGGATCGACCCGGCCCAGCGTGATTACGCTATCGCCGAGGGGTTCCTGACGGTCGATGCCAGCACGGTCATTGCCACCCACCTCAACCAGATCCTGTCGGAACGCGCGCATCTGCTGCTCGGCCCGGACGAGGTGAAGGGGCTGATCGAGGCGCTCAAGACGCGCGCTGCCGGCCTTGTCGAGACGGTCTATCCCACGCCGCTCGCGCTGGCCGCGGTCACCCGCATCCTGCGCGCCCTGCTCGAGGATGGCATTCCCATCGGCCACCCGCTGCCGATCTTCTCGAGCCTGTCGCAGGCCGTGCAGCAGACGCAGGACCACGATCGCCTCGTTGATCTGCTGCGCATCGATCTTGGCACGCTCATCGTGGGGCGCATCTGCGCGCCCACCGAGCGCTTGCCGGTCATCACCCTCGACGCCTCGCTCGAGACGATGATTGCCGGGGGCATGGTCGACCCGGCCACCGGGCAGCCGCTCATCGAGCCTGACCTTGCCCGCACCATTGGCGACCGCGTGGCCGAGATCATGGCCGAGCGCAGCGGACAGGGCGGGGCGGGCAGCGCGGCGCTGATCGTGCAGCCCCGGTTGCGCCGGGCTCTGGCCACGTTGCTGCGGCTGCGCGCGCCCACCTGCGTGGTGATGTCGATTTCCGAACTGCCCGAAACCCAGCCGGTCGAGGTGATCGCGGTGATTGGTGGCGATGCGCCGCCTTCGCCCGCCCTGCCGGCACCTTCCGCCAATCCTGCCACGTCCCCCCAGACCCAGAGCATGGCCGCATGATTCAAGATCACCAGTCCTTTGCCCAGCCCGGCCAGTCGGGCGCATCGCAGCAATCCACCCCTGCGGCCCGGCTCGCCGGCGCCCGTTCGGCCCGCGCGGCCTATGGCGGCGATCCGGCCGACAGGGTGCGCCGTTTCATGCCCATGGTCCGGCGTCTGGCCTGGCACCTGCACGCCTCGGGGCGCGATGGCATCGAGGTCGAGGACCTGATGCAGGCGGGCCTTGTCGCCCTGACCGAATGCGCCCAGCGCCACAATGGCCCGGGCGAGGATGGCTTTGCCGCCTATGCCAAGATGCGGGTGAGGGGGGCGATGGTCGACCTCATCCGCCGGCATGTGCCGCTTTCGCGCGGGGCCAGCGAGAAGCGGCGCCTGCTGCGTGAGAAAACGGCCGAGCTGTCGGGCGCGCTGGGCCGCGAGCCGACCGAGCGCGAACTGGCAGCGGCGCTGGGCATGACGCCGGGCGAGCTCGACGCGCAGCGCGTGGCCTGCGAGCCGGTGCGCTTCGAGCCGATCGACGATGCCTATTCCGATGGCGACATGGCCTTTGCCGACAACGGTCCCGACAGCCTTGCCCTGCTCGAGGACCAGGAGCTGCGCATGGCCGTGGCCGGCGCCATTGGCGACCTGCCCGAGCGGTTGCAGATGATCGTCCAGCTCTATTTCGTCGAGGAACTGAACCTGGCCGAAATCGCCGCGGTGCTGTCGGTCAGCATCCCGCGCGTGCACCAGTTGAAGGCGCAGGCGCTGGAGCGGTTGCGCACGGCGCTGGCGGGGGTGGCGGATA
>DATMUT010000004.1:0-5458 GCA_035563755.1 Novosphingobium sp. | reverse complement strand
TCGGCCACCGGCTTCGAGCGGGCAGCCAGATCGGCGACCACAGCAGCAGCGGCGATGTCGATGCCGCGCTTCAGGTCCATCGGGTTGATGCCGGCAGCAACCGACTTCAGACCTTCGCGCACGATGGCCTGAGCCAGAACCGTGGCGGTGGTGGTGCCGTCACCGGCCTTGTCATTGGCCTTGCTGGCCACTTCGCGCAGCATCTGCGCGCCCAGGTTCTCGAACTTGTCCTTCAGTTCGATTTCCTTGGCGACCGACACGCCGTCCTTGGTGATGCGCGGGGCACCGAACGACTTTTCGATGACGACGTTGCGGCCCTTGGGGCCCAGCGTTACCTTCACGGCGTCGGCGAGGGTGTCCACGCCCTTGAGAATGCGCTCGCGAACGTCGCGGCCAAATTTCACGTCCTTGGCGGCCATGATATAATCCTTTGAAATATCAGTTGAAGATGGAAATCCGGATTGCGGGGCTTAGCCGATGATGCCCAGCCCCGTCGGCGTTCAGCCGATGATGCCCAGGATGTCCGATTCCTTCATGATCAGCAGGTCTTCACCGCCGACCTTGACCTCGGTGCCCGACCACTTGCCGAACAATACGCGGTCGCCAGCCTTGACCTCGAGCGGGGTGATGGTGCCGGCTTCGTTGCGCGAACCGGTGCCCACGGCCACGATCAGGCCCTCGGCGGGCTTTTCCTTGGCGCTGTCGGGAATGATGATGCCGCCGGCGGTCTTCTCTTCGGCTTCGACGCGGCGGACCAGCACGCGGTCGTGCAGGGGACGGAACGACATGGGAGTGTGACCTCTCTCAGGTGTTGAAACGGGTTTTGGCACTCGCACCATAGGAGTGCCAGTGGCGCGGATATGGGTCGCTGCCAAAGGGGCGTCAAGAAGGTGAGGGGAGAAAAATTTTCGCAGCCGTCACTGCGGCGCGGAACAATCGGCGCCTTCCTGCGCGCGTTTCAGCCCGGCAGCAAGCCCAATGCGCTGCGCCGCCCCCAGCGCCAGCCCAGCAGCACCGCCACCACCAGCAAGCCCACCGCCAGGCCAATCCACACGCCAAAGCCGCCCATGGGCGTGAACAGGCCCAGCCCCGCGGCCAGCCCGAAACCGGGCAGCCAATAGCCGGCAATGGCAATGCCCATGGGCCAGCGTGTGTCCTGCAGCCCGCGCAGCGCGCCGGCAAAGATGGCCTGCGTGGCATCGGCCAGCTGGAAGGCTGCGGCCACGGTCAGATACCGCACCGCCAGCGCCACCATCGCCGCCCGCTCGGCCGCGGTCACGTCGATATAGGCCGAGAGCGCCAGACGCGGCCAGAAGGCCATGATGGCCGAGCTGACCATGGCCAGCATCACCCCGATGACCAGCGCGCATTGCCCGGCCCGCGCAATGCCCGCCCGGTCGCCCGCGCCATAGTGATAGCCCACGCGAATGGCCGCCGCCTGCCCCAGCCCCATCGGCACCTGAAAGGCAAAGGCGGCGATCTGCAGCGCCAGCGTATGCGCGGCCAGCTCGGTCTCGCCAATCCGGCCCATCAGCAGGGCGGCGGCGTTGAACAGCCCGCCCTCGGCCAGAATCGTGCCGGCAATGGGTGCCCCTACCCGCAGGATCGCCCGCATGCGCGCCCAGTCGGCCCGCCACCACCGGCCCAGCAGGTGAAAGCGGCGCAGGCGCGGGTCGGCATGAATGATCGCCATATAGGCCAGCATCATGGCCACCGCCGTCACGATGTTCGACACAGCAGAGCCGGCCAGCCCCATGGCCGGCAGCCCCCAATGGCCGAAAACCAGCGCGTAATTGCCCGCCGCATTGCTGGCGATGGCCAGCGCGGTGATGATCGTGGCAAACACCGGCCGCCCCAGCGCCGAGACGATATTGCGCAGCACCCCGGCAATCAGCATGGGCACCATCGCCCAGCGCAGCAGGTCGAGGAAGGCGCCGGCCTGGGTTGCAATATCGGCCTGCTGGCCGGTGCTGAGCAGGATGGCGCGGCCTTGCCCGGCCACCAGCATGGCCCCCGCGCCCAGCCCCACCGCCAGCCACAGCGCCATGCGCGTGCTGCGCCGCACGGCGCGCATGGCATGTTGGCGCGCGCCCATTTCGGCGGCCACCAATGGCGCAACGGCGCCCGTCAGGCCAAACAGGCTCCACACCAGCAGCGCGAAGATGGCCATGCCCAAGCTCGATGCGGCCAGCGCCTTTTGCCCCAGCCGCGCGACAAAAATCACATCGACCGCATAGACCGCCATCTGCATGAGGTTGGCCAGCGCCATCGGCACGGCCAGCGCCATGCTGGCGCGCGCCTCGGCCAACAAGGCGCCGCTCGGGCGCTGTGGCGCGCGCGCCGCCAGATCTGCAAATTGTGCCATACTGCGCGCCGGAATAGAGACGAGTTGCTGGCGGACAAAGTAAAAAGGGCGTTTCACGCTTGCCCCGACATCGCTAAAGGCCCCCTCGAGTTTCGGGCAGATGCCTGTTCAGGAGGGATTTTCATGCACTTTGCCACCAAGATCACCATGGCCGGCCTGTTGAGCCTGGCGCTGGCCGGCTGCGGTTCGAACCAGCAGCCCGCCCCTGCCGAGAGCCAGGCCGCCGCCCCCACCGAGGCTGCCAGCGCCGCCCCGGCCGCTGCCGCCACCACCGCCTCGGCCGAGCCGGCTGACTTTGCCATGTGCAAGACCTGCCACTCGGTGCAGCCGGGCGTGACGCTGATCGGCCCGTCGCTGGCCGGCGTTTATGGCCGCAAGGCGGGCGCTGTTGCCGGCTTTGCCTATACCGACGGCGTCAAGGCGCTGGGCTACAGCTGGGACGAGGAGCACCTCGACAAGTGGCTGGAAAACCCGATGAAGCTGGTGCCCGGCACCAAGATGGCCTATCCGGGCGAGGCTGATGCGGCCAAGCGCAAGGCGATCATCGCTTACCTCAAGACGCTGAAGTAAGTTTGGTCAGCGCCGCATTGTGAAGGGGGCCGGGGGCGTTTGCCTGCCGGCCCTTTTTCCTAGGTCGAGGGGGCCAGCAAGGCGCGCACCGCCAGCAGGTCGGGCGCGACCATGTGGCATTTGGCGGCAATCTCGGCGCTGGGGGCGATGAGGTCGGGCACCATGATGGTGACCATGCCGGCGGCATGGGCGGCATGGACGCCATTGGGCGAATCCTCGAGCGCCCAGCAGTTTTCGGGCGCCACGCCCAGCGCCTGGGCTGCCTGCAGGAACGGCTCGGGCGCGGGCTTGCCCTTGGTGTAATCCTCGGCCGCGACAATGGCGGCGAAGCGGTCGAGCAGGCCATGCCCGGCCAGATAGCCATGCGCCAGCGCGCGCTCGGAGCCTGTGGCGATGGCGCGGGCAATGCCCAACTCGTCGAGCCGGGCGAGCAGCTCGAGCACGCCGATTTTCAGCGTCAGCTCGCTCTCGGTCAGCGCGTGATAGGTGTCGAGCCAGTCGATGCGGAAGGCGTCGGCCTGCGCCGTGCCGCCCAGCCTTTGCGCCAGCAGCGCGCGCGTGCCCAGCCACGGGCGGCCCACCGTCGCATTGCAGAAATCCTCGTCGATGGCGGCCAGATCGCGGTCGCGCGCCAGCGATTGCAAGGCGCGCCGATACAGCGTTTCGGTGTCGAAGATCAGGCCGTCCATGTCGAAGATGACGGCAGCGGGCTGGGGGAATTGCGTCATGGCCCGCGCTCTAGGCGGGGCGGGGCAGGCGGGCAAGCCGATGCGTGCGTATGCAAGATGCCGGCGTATGCAAATGGCGGGCGCAAAGAAAAAGGGCGGCCCGCGAAGGCCGCCCTCTCCTGATCGATCGCTCGACCGGCAGTTGAGATCTTACTTGATCTCGACGGTGCCGCCGGCTTCCTCGATCTTCTTCTTGATGTCTTCGGCTTCAGCCTTCGACACGCCTTCCTTGACGGCCTTGGGGGCGCCCTCGACCAGAGCCTTGGCTTCGGTCAGACCCAGGTTGGTGATCGCGCGGACCTCCTTGATGACCTGGATCTTCTTGCCGCCGTCGCCGGTCAGGATGACGTCGAATTCGGTCTGCTCTTCAGCAGCAGCAGCAGCTTCGCCACCAGCGGCAGGCGCAGCAACGGCAACAGCGGCAGCAGCCGAAACGCCCCAAGCCTCTTCCAGAGCCTTGGCGAGGTCAGCAGCTTCCAGGACGGTCAGAGCCGACAGTTCTTCAACGAGCTTGGCGATATCAGCCATGATTTTTCACTCCACAAATGTTTGACCGGGCGGCAGACAATCCGCGCGCGCCGGAAAATCGATTGAAACGACTTACGCCGCATCCTTCTCGGCGTAGGCGCCAAAGACGCGCGCCAGCTTGGCCGCCGGAGCGGTCGTGAGCTGGGCGATCTTGGTCGCCGGAGCCTGGATGAGGCCAACCAGCTTGCCGCGCAGTTCGTCGAGCGAGGGCATCGAGGCCAGAGCCTTCACGCCTTCGGCATCGAGGATCACGCCACCGAGCGCGCCGCCGACGATCTCGATCTTGTCGGTCGTCTTGGCGAACTCGACCACTGCCTTGGCAGCGGCGACCGGGTCGACCGACCACGAAAGCGCGGTCGGGCCGGTCAGGAAATCGCCGATACCTGCGTAGGGCGTTTCCAGTGCGGCAATCTTGGCAAGACGGTTCTTCGCAACCTTGTAGGTCGCGCCCGCATCGCGGATCTTGCCACGCAGCACAGTCGACTGTGCAACGCTCAGGCCAAGGTTGCGGGTGACAACCACCACGCCGACCTCGTTGAAGACCGCGTTAAGAGCGGCGACCGAATCGGCTTTCTGCGAACGATCCATGCCATACTCCTTCACAAATGACCCTTCGGCTTGCGCCGCAGGGCCGGCTACGTCTGTCCGCGCCATGGGCCAAAAGGCCGCAAGCGCGGGCGTTCATGTCCGTTGAGGGGGGAAGGAGGCGCCACAAGTGCGCAAGAGGCGTCCAAACCTGTGGAGGATGGAGCCGGAAATCTCTTTTCCCCGTCTAGGCCGGAAATTAAGCAGGAAACCTGCACCGACTGTCTCGGACGGATGATACGGCACAGGCACCAGGCCGAGTCCCGAAATCGGGGGCGCGTATGACTTGCCATGGCCCCGGAGTCAAGCGCGGTCAGGCGCGGCTTGCCGCTGGGCTGGCTGGGCGGGGCTTTTGGCGAGTTGTTAACCAAACTGCGGGTATCAAAAGGGTTCACCCGAGGGCGACAGCGGGCCTGACCCGCTTGCGCCTCCAACGCATGGAGTGCGAGCAGGCGTCATGGCGCAACCGATGGCTCAACCGGCCCAATCCGCGCCGCAGCGCTTGTCCTGGCTCGACCGGGCCTTTGGCGCGCTCTCGCCGGTCCTGCTCGACCGGGTCGAGCGGGGGCTGATCCTGCTGCTGTGGGTGTGGCTGGTGGCGCGGGTGCTGGGCAGCGGGGCGGTTGGCTCGAATGGCTGGCTGGTGCTGGTGTCGGAAACCGCGGTCATGGCCTTTACGCTG
>DATMUT010000003.1:0-2014 GCA_035563755.1 Novosphingobium sp. | reverse complement strand
TAGCTGCCGCGCCTGCGACTGCCGCTGCACCAGCCCAATTCGAGCCGGACTTTTCCTTGAGTTCAGTCATGTGAACCTTATGGAACCGCCGCCGGGCGGGTGCAAGGGGGCAAAGGGGCGGATGGGGCGAAAGGCCCCGATGCCGCGCCCGCCAACAGCCAGAGGCCATGGCGGGCGCAGCGATCGATCAGGCCAGCAACTCGCGCACGTCGGTCAGGTGGCCAGTGACGGCAGCGGCTGCCGCCATGGCCGGGCTGACCAGATGGGTGCGCGCGCCGGGGCCCTGACGGCCCACGAAGTTGCGGTTGCTGGTGCTGGCGCAGCGCTCGCCGGCGGGCACCTTGTCGGGGTTCATGCCAAGGCAGGCCGAGCAGCCCGGCTCGCGCCATTCAAGGCCGGCCTCGATGAAGATCTTGTCCAGACCCTCGGCTTCGGCCTGCGCCTTGACCAGGCCCGAACCGGGCACGACGATCGCCCACTTCACGCCCTCGGCCTTGTGGCGGCCTTTCAGCACCTCGGCGGCTGCGCGCAGGTCCTCGATGCGGCTGTTGGTGCAGCTGCCGATGAAGACGTTCTGGATCTCGACCTGATCGAGGCGCTGCCCCGGCTCCAGACCCATGTAGTCGAGGCTCTTGCGCGCGGCGTCCTGCTTGGAGGCATCGGCAAAGCTTTCGGGCGCGGGCACCACGCCGCCGATCGCCACCGTATCCTCGGGGCTGGTGCCCCAGGTGACGGTGGGCTGGATGTCGGCCGCGTTGATGACCACGCTCTTGTCGAACTTCGCGCCCTCGTCGGTCGCCAGGCTGTTCCACCAGGCGACGGCCTTGTCCCATGCCTCGCCCTTGGGCGCCATCGGGCGGCCCTTCACATAGGCGATGGTCTTGGCGTCGGGCGCGATGAGGCCAGCGCGCGCGCCCGCCTCGATCGACATGTTGCACACCGTCAGGCGGCCCTCGATGCTCATCTCCTCGAACACCTTGCCGCGGTATTCGATGACATGGCCCGTGCCGCCGGCGGTGCCGACAACGCCGATGATGTGCAGGATGAGGTCCTTGGGAGACAGGCCCGCGGGCAGGTCGCCCTCGACGCGCACTTCCATGGTCTTCGACTGCTTGAGCAGCAGCGTCTGCGTGGCCAGCACATGCTCGACCTCGGACGTGCCGATGCCGAAGGCCAGCGCGCCGAGGCCGCCGTGGCAGGCGGTGTGGCTGTCGCCGCACACAATCGTTGCGCCCGGCAGCGAGAAGCCCTGCTCGGGGCCGACAACGTGGACGATGCCCTGCTCGGCATCGGCGTCACCAATGTAGCGGATGCCGAAAGCCGGCGCGTTCTTCTCGAGCATGACCAGCTGCTGCGCGCTGTCGGCGTCGGCAATGGGCACGCGCTCGCCGGTTGCGGTGCGGCGCGGGGTGGTGGGCAGGTTGTGATCGGGCACGGCAAGCGTCAGGTCGGGCCGACGCACCGGCCGCCCCGACGTGCGGAGCGACTCGAAAGCCTGCGGGCTGGTGACTTCATGCACCAGATGGCGGTCGATATAGATCAGGCAGGTGCCATCGTCGCGACGTTCGACAACGTGGGCGTCCCAGATCTTCTCGTAAAGCGTGCGCTGAGTGTTTGCCATAATGGCGCCGAAGTAGGCAGCGCAAGGGGGATTGGCAAGAGGGGGCGGGCGGCGCGCTGGCTTGTGCATTGCTTTGCGGGCGACTGTCTTTGCCCGAATATGGCCGCCTGCCGGATATTTGGCCTGGGGGCGATCGTTTGGGCGGTGTCTGGCAAGTGTCGGGGCGGCGGGTCAAAAGGGGTAGAAAGACCCGGCCGCCCCGACCGGGCGCCGTTTGCCGGCTTAGCGCCCGTTGCGTTCCGCGCGGCGCCAGTCAAGGCGTGCGCGAAGGTCGATAATGCGGCTGCGCAGATAATTCATTTCGCGATCGTTCAGCCCGTCGCGGTCATAGGCGCGGAATTCGTTGCGCAACTGGGCAACGTCGCGCCGCATACGCCAGGCTGCGCGTTCGCC
>DATMUT010000002.1:0-3352 GCA_035563755.1 Novosphingobium sp. | reverse complement strand
CGCCGAAAGGTCGACCGGCTCGAAAGTGGTGCGCGAGAGTTCCGCGTCAATCCGGCTCGCCTCGGCAATTTCGGTCACCAGGCGGTCGATGCGCTGCACGTCGTGGGCGGCAATGTCGCTCAACTGGCGGCGCAGGTTGCGGTCATCAACCTTTTCAAGCGATTCCAGTGCGCTGCGCAAGGAAGCTAAAGGGTTTTTGATCTCGTGGGCAACGTCGGCGGCAAAGCTTTCGACCGCATCCATACGCTGCCGCAAGGCGCCGGTCATGTCGGACAGCGCGCGGGCCAGCAGGCCGATCTCGTCGCCGCGTTCGGGCAGGCGCGGCACCACCGCCGCCCGGTCGCGCCCCAGCCGCACCCGCACCGCCGCGCGCACCAGCACGCGCAGCGGCTGCACGATGGTGCGCGCCAGAAACAGCGAGAGCAGCACCGTGATGAGCAACGAAAAGGCCACCACCAGCGCGAGCGTCTGACGCGCGTCGCGCACCTGCTGGGTGATGTCGCGGTCGTTCGAGAGGATGAGCAGCGTGCCGTTGGCCCCCGCAGGATCGCCCGGATGCAAGGGCGGCAGCGGCGCTGCGGCGGTAATGATGGGCGTGCGGTCTGGGGCATAGCGCAGTTCGACGGCGGACTGTCCGGTGCTGCGCGCTTCGGCGATTTCGGGCCAGTTGGCGGCCACATCGGGGGCCTGTTCGCGATAACGCGGCACTTTGGCGGCGCCCACGATCCAGTCGAGCGCGCGGTCGAGCAGCCGCGCCGAATGCGCCAGAACGCTCTCCTGCTCGGGGTCGACCAGCACGAAGGAGGGGCCGTGATCGGACAGGGCAAAGCTGTCGGCGGCCAGTTGCCCGCGCCCGTCATACAGGCGCAGGCGCAGTTTCTGGCCGTCGCCCACCTGCACCATCAGGTCGCGCTTTTGCCAGGCTGCGGCCGGCGCCAGCGCGCTGGCCACGATCTCGGCGGTACTGCGGGCGCGCTCGAACCGCTCGGCCAGGATCTGGTTGCGATAGGAATCGAGGTAGAGCAAGCTGAGCCCGAGCAGCGCCAGCGAGATGATGTTGACCGCCAGAATGCGCGCCGTGAGCGAGACCCCGCGGGCGGTGAACAGGCCGTGGCGGCGGGTGGGGCGATGGCGCGGGGGCATAAGCGGGGCGGGGGCGGCGCCTAGGCGTCGGAATAGGAGTAGCCCGCGCCATACAGCGTCTCGATCGCGCTGAAGGTGGGGTCTACCGCACGGAATTTGCGCCGCAGCCGCTTGATGTGCGAATCGATCGTGCGATCGTCGACATAGATGTCCTCGCTATAGGCGCAGTCCATCAGCTGGTTGCGGCTCTTGATGACGCCCGGCCGCGTGGCCAGCGCCTCGAGGATGAGGAATTCGGTGACCGTGAGCGAAACCTGCGTGCCGTTCCAGCGCACCTCGTGGCGGGCCGGGTCCATGCTCAGGGCGCCGCGGCGGATGATCTCGGCCGGGGCCGTTTCCTCGGCCTCGTCCTTGCGCGCCAGGTCGACCCGGCGCAGGATTGCGCGGATGCGGGCCACCAGCAGCCGCTGGCTGAAAGGCTTGGTGATGTAATCATCCGCGCCCATCGCCAGACCCAGCGCCTCGTCCGGCTCCTCGTCCTTGCTGGTCAGGAAGATGACCGGCAGCGCCGATTTCTCGCGCAGGCGTTGCAGCAGTTCCAGCCCGTCGAGGCCGGGCATCTTGATGTCGAAGATGGCCAGGTCGGGCGGATTGTCGAGCAGCGCCCGCAGCGCCGAGGCGCCATCGGCATAGACGCGCGTGGCAAACCCCTCGGCCTGAAGGCCGATCGAGACGCTGGTCAGGATGTTGCGGTCATCATCGACCAGCGCGACCGTGTGGCGGGCCGGCTCGGCTGTGCCTTCGACGGCTGATTGCGCGGGCGGCGCGGGCAGCTCGGTCGGGGCAGGGGCGGCAGGTTTGGCAGGATCACCCATGCGGCTTTGCTTGCGGTTCGGTTGAACGATTGCATGGGGTTAGCCTGTCGCCGGCAGGTTGGCAATGTGGCCGGGCGCACCCTGCCGCAACAGCGCGCTTTCTTCGCATTTTGCGAAGAAAATCGGTCATTTTGTCCGAGTTATGGCCAAAATCAGCAGATTGCGCTTCTCTTGTTTGACGTGGGGGGGCGGCTGCATTATGCGCAGGAAGACAGCTTCGCATTCGTATGCGCTAAAATGCATCCGTATGCGCCAGGGGCCAGTTCGACACATTCAGCTTTTGCAGCGGCGCAGGCCGCCGCGCCATTACCCGGGAGACCACCTTGACTTCGCTCAGCACCCCGCTCGACCGCCAGGGCATCACCACTTCGGCCGAAATCTTCGCCAATCTGGGCACTGGCCCGCTGGTCGAACACGCCGTGCGCAATGGTGAAGGCGTGCTGGCCGCCGAAGGCCCGCTGGTGGTGGCCACCGGCAAGCACACCGGCCGCAGCGCCAAGGACAAGTTCATCGTGCGCGATGCCGAGACCGAGAACACGGTGTGGTGGGGCAAGACCAACGTTGCCATGAGCCCCGAGCATTTCGCCGTGCTCAAGGCCGATTTCCTGGCCGAGGTGGCCAAGAAGGACAAGCTGTACGTGGCCGACCTGTTCGGCGGCTCGCAGCCCGAGCACCGCGTGAACGTGCGCGTCATCAACGAGTTTGCCTGGCACAACCTGTTCATCCGCACACTGCTGGTGCGCCCGAGCGAGGATGAACTGGCCGCTTTTGCCCCTGAATATACGATCATCGACCTGCCCAGCTTCCGCGCCGATCCGGCCCGCCACGGCTGCCGCACCGAAACCGTCATCGCCGTCAACTTCACCGAGAAGCTGATCCTGATTGGCGGCACGGCCTATGCCGGCGAGATGAAGAAGTCGGTGTTCGGCATTCTGAACTACCTGCTGCCGGTCAAGGGCGTGATGCCGATGCACTGCTCGGCCAACATTGGCCCCGAGGGCGACACGGCGGTGTTCTTCGGCCTGTCGGGCACGGGCAAGACCACGCTTTCGGCCGATGCCTCGCGCACGCTGATTGGCGATGACGAGCATGGCTGGTCGGACACGGCGGTGTTCAACTTCGAGGGTGGCTGCTACGCCAAGATGATCCGCCTCTCGGCCGAGGCCGAGCCGGAGATCTTCGCCACGACCAAGCGTTTCGGCACGGTGCTGGAAAACGTGGTGATCGACCCTGTGACCCGCCAGCTCGACCTGGATGACAACTCGCTGGCCGAGAACAGCCGCGGTTCCTACCCGATCGACTTCATCCCCAACGCCAGCGCCGACAACCTTGGCCCGGTGCCGCAGAACATCATCTTCCTGACGGCCGATGCCTATGGCGTGCTGCCTCCGATC
>DATMUT010000001.1:0-7132 GCA_035563755.1 Novosphingobium sp. | reverse complement strand
GAACAGTGTGACCTTGGTGGCTTGGGTGACCGGCCCCGATGCATCCCAGGCATAGGTTGTCGAGGTAGAGGCAACCTCGATGGCCAGAACCTGCGCCCTGCCGGCGAGCCGTCGCCCCACGGCCTCGCAGCGGTCTATATGGTAAGGGGCAAACTGTGCCCAGACCAGCGCAACCCTCGGCAATAGCCCCGAGGGCGTTGAGACCCTGGGGCTGTGCGCGGGAGTATCGCTCACTTTTCGGCCGAAGCCTTCTTGTCGGCGGCGGTTTTGCTCTTGGGGGGGGTGAAGCTGCCGCTTACGCGGCCATTGGTCGTGGGGGTGACCATGGTCAGCTTGGAATCAAGATCGATCGTGACGCGCGATCCGGTCAGGTTACCGTTTGCGTTATGCATCACGACATGGCCCACCATGGTGATCTTGCGGGTGCTGAAATCATAGATGGCCACATCGCCCACCGCGTTTTCGGTGCCGCGATCGACATGCACGTCGCCGGTGGCGTCAAGGCGCTGAATCTCGACCTTGCCATTGTTGGTGTAGCTGATGACCGCGCGCGCCGAGCGGACGCGCACATCGTCCTGTGTGATCACGACGTTGCCCGATAGCAGAACGCGGTTTTCCTTGTCCTGCACCTCCATGTGGTCGGCCAGGAAGTTTACCGGCGCATCGCTGTTGTGCTGGCCGCTTGCTGCCGTGGCGCTGGTGGGCGACAGGAACAGCGCGGCGCCCCCCGCGGCTGCGGCCATGCCGGCGATCAGCCCGGCACGCACCAGCCCGGAGCGGGGGGGGCGAGTCTGGCGGGCCGAGAGAAAGGTGTCGCGCTGCATGTCGTCCTTCTAACCGAAGCTGATAGGGTGGTGAAGCGGCTATGTTGCGTTGCCGCACGACTTTTGCCGATATGGTTCGCGCCTTGCCGCGCAGGGCCTAGTGCGACCGGCGCGCCTGCATCTGCATCCCCACGCGGCCATCAAGCTTGACGATCCGCGTGTTGAAATCGACGGCGATGCGTTGGGCCGTGAAATGCCCCTGCGGCAACTGCCCCGAAACGCCGCCATTGCCTGTTGCGGTATTGGTTCGCAGGTCGATCATCACCTGGCTGGTGGTCATATGGTAGCCATCGCTCGATTGCATCTGGACAGGGCTTTGCGTCAGCATTCGTTGTTGCGAAATGTTGTAGTCGGCCTGTTTGGTGGTCAACTGGGCCGGGCCGCTGTCCAGCTTGAGTTGTGCCACAATGCTGTTCATGTTGAGTATCGGCACATGCGCCGAATGCTGCACGGCATTGCCCGCAGTCAGCACGAAGGGGCGCCCTTTGTCGTCCTGCCCGCGATAGCGAGCGGTCTCGACCCGCAGCCGGTCGCGGGTAATCGCCACCTTGGTGCGGTCGAGCAGGAAGCTGACCTCATTGCGCGGAAACAGGGGGGTTATGATCATGACCGCGACGATGCCGCCGACCATTGCGGGCAGGCCGGTCATCGCCAGCCGCACGATTCGGTCGTGTGGGCCGCCCGGGGCGGCATTGGCGCGGCGCGCGGCACGCAGACGGTCGGCGCGAGCGGTCATGCCTGGCTCAGGCAGCCTCGTGGCTGAAGATGTCGTGGTCGGGCCAGCCGGCCAGATCGAGCGCGGCGCGATGGGGCAGGAAATCGAAACACGCCTGCGCCAGTGCCATGCGCCCCTCGCGCTCGAGTCGTTCGGCCAGGATCGCCTGGCAGCCGTGCAGATAGCGCACGTCGCTTGCGGCATATTCGCGCTGCGCGTCCGACAGTTCTGCCCCGCCCCAGTCGCTCGACTGCTGCTGCTTGCTCAGTTCCTTGCCCAGCAGCTCGCGCACCAGGTCCTTCAGGCCGTGGCGGTCGGTATAGGTGCGCACCAGTTTGCTGGCGACCTTGGTGCAGAACACGGGTGCTGCCACCACGCCCATGTAATGCTGGATCGCGGCAATGTCGAAACGGGCAAAATGGTAGATCTTGACCCGGGCCGGATCGGCCAGCACCGCCTTCAGGTTGGGGGCGGCATAATCGCTGCCCGGCTTGAAGCGCACGAGATGCTCGTCGCCCTTGCCGTCGCTGATCTGCACCACACACAGCCGGTCACGCGGCGTGATCAGCCCCATGGTCTCGGTATCAACCGCCACCGGCCCATCGGCCAGCACGCCCTCGGGAAGGTCTTCTTCATGAAAATAGACAGCCATGGCGTTGCGCTTACGCGCAATCACGGCTTGCGGCAAGGTTAGGCATTGGGCTGGCGGGGCGCCGCGTCGGAAAAACGGTTGCTCTGCTCTCGGGTCAGGCGCTGGCGCAGCCACTGCGTCATCGGCCTTTCTATCAGCTGGTGAAAGGCCAGGCCCGACGCGATGCCGAACAGCGGCGCCACCAGCAGGAACAGCGGCCAGGCGTGCCAATGCAACAGGCTGTTCCACACACGGGCCAAGGCCGTCAGGACAAAGAAATGCACCAGATAGATGCTGTAGGACGCATCGCCCAGATATTCGCCGGCCCCTTTGCCCGGCCGCTCGTCTGGCGGGCACGAGGCAGCAAGCCACACCAGCGCCGCGTCAAACATCCAGAACCATATCCGGTATGGAAAGGGGATCGTGTAGCTGTCGATCAGGCCCTTGAATATGATGGTGGCGAGCAGGGTGCCAGCCAGCGCAATGGTGAGCGTGTGGCGCGCGAGCACCGCAGGCAGGCGCCATTGCCGGGGGCTATTGCCCAGCGCGATGCCCACAACGAACAGCAAAAGCAGCGGGCTGCTGTAGAAGTGCTGCGTATCGACCGGATCCTGGCCGTTCCAGCCCACCTTGTCGGCCAGCCCGAAGGCGGCCGCGCCCGCCAGTGGCAGGCAGATCAGCCACGACCGGGGGCCTCGGGCAAACAGCAGTCCGAGGCTGAAGATGAGGTAGAAGAGGATTTCGTAATTCAGGGTCCAGCCTTGGCCCAGAACCGGGCGCATGGCATTGCCGGGGTGACCATATGGAATGAAGGCCAGCGATTTGAGCACATCGACCGGCGGCAGGACGGAGCCTTTCTGCCACAGGCCAGCCCAGATCAGCGCTGCCGCGACCAATGTGAGCAGCCAGTATGGCGGGGCGACACGGATAATTCGATGGAGCAGGAAGTTGGCCGCCCGGCTTGGTCCGGGGGCGACATTTCGGGTGGTTACCGCCATGATAAAGCCGCTGATTACGAAGAAGACCGCAACGCCCTGCTCGCCAATGAACCACGCGGTGGGCATGAGGGTGTCGATTGGAATTACGGGGCCAGTCAGGAAGGTCAGCGTATGGTCGACGACGACCAGTGCCGCGGCCAGTGCGCGCAGTTCCTGAATTCGGTGGAATTTCACGTTGCGCTTTCGTCAGTGGGGCAGGCATCAGGGATTACGTGTATTGCCTATTATTGCGCGGCCGTTGCCGTCAACGGCTATGAGCCTGACCGGGTGCGCGCCTGCCGATTTGCGCGCGACAGGGCTTGTGCTATTTGGCGGGCGATGCGCAAGGATATTCCCGTCAGTTGGCGCCAGGCGCTTGCCCGTGTTCTGAGCACACCCGAAACGGGGCAGCTCGAGGCCTTTCTCAGGGGCGAAGAGGCTGCCGGCAAGCATATTTTTCCGCCACAAGGCATGCGGCTGGCAGCGCTCGAGCTCACCCCGCTCGAGGCGGTGAGGGTGGTGATATTGGGGCAGGACCCGTATCATGGCGCGGGGCAGGCCCATGGCCTGTCCTTTTCCGTGCGTCCGGGCGTGCGCGTCCCTCCCAGCTTGATCAATATCTACAAGGAGATCGCGGCGGATATCGGCCTGCCCCGCCCGGCCCATGGCGACCTGTCGGGCTGGGCAAGGCAGGGGGTGCTGCTGCTGAACAATGCCCTGACCGTCGAGGAGGGCAAGGCCGGCTCGCACCAGAAGCGGGGGTGGGAGGCGGTGACCGATGCGGTCATCGCGGCCGTTGTGGCCAAGGCGGAGCCTGTGGCCTTCCTGCTGTGGGGCAGCCATGCGCAGAAGAAGGCGGCGCGTGTGCCCGGCCTGGCCTCAGGGCATCATCTGGTGCTCAAGGCGCCGCACCCCAGCCCGCTTTCGGCCCACGCAGGCTTCCTTGGCTGTCGGCATTTCTCGAAGGCTAACGCGTTCCTGGCGTCACATGGCCGGGGCACGATCGACTGGAGCGTGTAACGCCGGGATAAAACGCTGCTTGAGCCAGCGGCGCAGGGTGGTGGTGTGCCGTTCGGTGCACCAGGCGAAGAGCAGGCTGTAAAGCGTAGCGACGATGCCCAGACCGATGAGCAACGCCAGGCCTCGCCCGTCAGGCTGCAGGCGGCCAGCGCCCGTCAGCATTGTGCTCAGCAGGGCGATGAGCGGGAAGTGGCACAGATAGAGGCTGAAACTGGCCTGCGCGCCAAAATCCGCGAGTGGCGCCAGCGGTCGGGCGAAGCGCGGGCGAAATTGCATCAGCAGCCACAGCAGCAGGGTGAAGCTGCCGCCGATCGCCAGATCCGCCATTCCGTAATCGAGCTTGGCACTGCGCGAAAGCGCCAGCGAGCCGATCAGCGCGAGCACGGCAAGGCCGATGAGGCCACCACTCAGCAGTCCGCTGCGGGGAGGGCTGACCGGGCGCCCGCGGGTGATGTAGTACAGGCCCGCACCGGCCAGCCAAACCACCATGCCCGAACGCAAAGCAGGAAAATACAGCACGAGCGGGCAGGCCAGCAGCCACACAGAGGGCTGGCGACGCCACACCAGCAGGAACAGGCCTGGATAGGCCAGATAATACCAGAACTCGTTAGCCAGGCTCCACAAGGGGCCGTTCGAACCATAGGTCTTGACGAACAGCGTCTGCAGGAAAGCCAGATTGCCCAGCAGGGTGCCGATATCGAGTTGGTCGGCGATGCGGGTCGTCACGCTGTGCGGCCCCATGTGCCCCTCGTACAGCGCACTGTGCTGCAAATAGATGCCCAGGGAATCGCACAGGCAGGTCAGCGCCAGAGCCGGTAGCAGCACGATATACAGCCGCGCCAGCCGGTCGATCGCGTAATTGCGCCAGGGGTAAGGGGCCTCCTTGCGCCGGTCGATGCTGGAAGCGATCCAGAAGCCGGACAGCACAAAGAAGATAACGACCGCCTCGTGGCCAAGGCCGGTGATGGCATACAGCAGCTTGATGGCCGCCGAATGCGAGTTGGCCTGCGCATAATCAACCAGCAAGAGGTCGCGCGCGTGCGAGAACATCACGAGCCCGGCAGCCACGAACCGCATCAGGTCAAAGTAGCGGAAAAAGGAAGTATCGGAAGGTTGGCTGGATTTTTCGCAAGACATCGTATTTCTAGCTCCACCTTCCGATTCTCAGAGTATCAGGCCGTCATCGCGGCAGTTCGCTCGCGCCCATCAGCGCCAGGTCGACCGCGCGCGCGGCCTGACGGCCCTCGCGGATCGCCCAGACAACCAGGCTCTGGCCACGGCGCATGTCGCCGCAGGCAAAGATCTGCGGATCGCTGGTGAGGTAGTTGTTCGTGTCGGCCGCGACATTGCCGCGCCCGTCGAGCGTAACGCCCGCCTGATCGAGCAGACCGGCCTTCTTGGGGCCGACAAAGCCCATGGCCAGCAGGATGAGGTCGGCCTTGAGCGTGAACTCGCTGCCGGCCACTTCCTGCATCTTGCCGCCCACCCACTCGACGCGTACGCACTCGAGGCCGGTGACGACACCGTCCTCATGCGCCACGCGCTTGGTCAGCACGGCGAACTCGCGGGTGACGCCTTCCTCGTGGCTGCTCGAGGTGCGCAGCTTGAGCGGCCAGTTCGGCCAGCTGAGCGCCTTGTCTTCCTTCTCGGGCGGCTGGGGCATGATTTCCAGCTGCGTGACCGAAAGCGCGCCCTGACGGTTCGAGGTGCCCACGCAGTCCGACCCGGTGTCGCCACCGCCGATGACCACGATGTGCTTGCCCGTGGCGGTCAGGCTGCCGCGAGGCGCCGCGCGGATTTCATCGTCGCCCGCGTTGCGCTTGTTCTGCTGCGTCAGGAATTCCATGGCGAAGCGCACGCCCGGCAGTTCGAAGCCGGGGATGCCCAGCGGGCGCGGATCTTCCGCGCCGCCAGCCAGCACCACGGCGTCGAAATTGTCCTTCAGGCTCTTGACCGAAACGGTCACGCCCACCTCGGTCGAGGTGCGGAACGACACGCCTTCGGCCTCCATCTGGATCATGCGCCGGTTGATCAGGTGCTTTTCCATCTTGAAGTCGGGGATGCCGTAACGCAGCAACCCGCCCACGCGGTCCGACTTCTCGAACACGGTGACCGAGTGGCCGGCGCGGGCCAGCTGCTGCGCGGCAGCCATGCCGGCAGGGCCGCTGCCCACGACCGCGACCGACTTGCCGGTCTTCCTGGTGGGCACCAGCGGCGTGATCCAGCCGTTTTCCCACCCCTTGTCGACAATGGCGCATTCGATCGACTTGATCGTCACCGGCTGGTCAACAATGTTCAGCGTGCAGGCAGCCTCGCACGGAGCGGGGCAGATGCGACCGGTGAACTCGGGGAAATTATTGGTCGAATGCAGCACTTCCAGCGCATTCTGCCAATCGCCCTCATAGGTCAGATGGTTCCAGTCCGGGATGATATTGTTCACCGGGCAACCATTATGGCAATAAGGAATGCCGCAATTCATGCAGCGCGATGCCTGGGCGCGCAGCGCGCCCTCGGCATGCGGAATCACGAATTCCTTGTAGTGATGGACGCGCTCGGCCGGATCCGCATAGGTGCGATCCTGCCGGTCAAGCTCGAGAAAGCCGGTTTCCTTGCCCATATTCGTATTCCTTATTCCGCGGCAACCGTAGCGGCAGCAGCCCGCTCGGCCTCGAGTTGCTTGAGCGCCTTGGCGTAATCGCGCGGCATGACCTTGATGAACTTGGCGCAGGTGTTGGCCCAGTCATCAAGCAGCGCGCGCGCCCGCGGCGAGCCAGTATGCAGGTGGTGGCGTTCGAGCAGCACGCGCAGGCGTTCGCCGTCGTGGTGCAGCATGTCGCCCATGCCCAGGTCGTGCACGCTCGTCGTGCGCTGCTGCGGACGACCGGCAAAGTCCTCCTCCTCGCGCTCGGCCGAAACGGGCAGCAGGTCGACCTGCGCCTTGTTCGCCAGATCGGCAAAGTTGCCG